>NZ_JBMOWQ010000002.1:0-4815 GCF_049310485.1 Pseudomonas sp. GZD-209 | reverse complement strand
ATCGCGGGGCAAGCCCGCTCCCACGCCGAGACACCTAGTGGGAGCGGGCTTGCCCCGCGATTAGGCCGATTCGCTCAGCCCTTGTGCACCGCCGCAAACGCCTCAGCCACCTGGCGCAGGTTGGCCGGACGCAGCCCGGACATGCACACCCGGCCGCTGTCGATCAGGTACACGCCGAACTCGTCACGCAGGCGACGCACCTGCTCGACGCTGAAGCCTGTGTAGCTGAACATGCCGCGCTGGCGCAGGAAGAACTGGAAGTCCTGGCCCGGCAGCAGCTCGCCGAGCAGGTCGACCAGGCCTTGGCGCATGTCGAGGATACGCTTGCGCATCACTTCCACTTCAGCCACCCACTGGGCATTGAGCGCGGCATCGCCGAGCACGCCGGCCACCAGCTGGGCGCCGAACGCGGGCGGGCTGGAGTAGTTGCGGCGCACGGTGGCCTTGAGCTGGCCGAGCACGCTGACTGCGGTGGCGGCGTCGTCACAGACCACCGACAGGCCCCCTACCCGCTCGCCGTACAGCGAGAAGATTTTCGAGAACGAGTTGCTGACCAGGCACGGCACGCCGGCACGGGCCATTTCGCGGATGGCGTAAGCATCCTCGACCAGGCCTTCGCCGAAGCCCTGGTAGGCGATGTCGAGGAACGGGATCAGCTGACGTGCCTTGACCACTTCGACCACTTGCTGCCACTGGCTCTGGTCCAGGTCGACGCCGGTGGGGTTGTGGCAGCACGGGTGCAGCAGCACCACGCTGTTGGCCGGCAGGGTCTGCAGGGTCGCCAGCATGCCGGCGAAGTCGACGCCACGGCTGGCCGAATCGAAGTACGGGTAGGTATGCACCTTGAAGCCCGCGCCTTCGAAGATCGCCCGGTGGTTGTCCCAGGTCGGGTTGCTGACCCAGACTTCCGAGCCTGGGAAGTAGCGCTTGAGGAAGTCGGCGCCGACTTTCAGCGCACCGGAACCGCCCACGGTCTGCACCGTGGCCACGCGGCCATCGGCCACGGCCGGGTGATCGCTGCCGAACAGCAGCGCCTGGATCGCCTGGCGGTAGGCGGCCAGACCTTCCATCGGCAGGTACAGCGACGCTTCATGGGGCTGGCCGGCCAGGCGCTTCTCGACCTCACCCACCGCCGCCAGCTGCGGCACCACGCCGGCTTCGTCGTAGTACAGGCCGATACTCAGGTTGACCTTGTCGGCGCGCGGGTCGGCCTTGAAGGTTTCCATCAGCGAGAGGATCGGGTCGCCGGCATAGGCATCGACATGTTTGAACACAGCGTGCAGCTCCTTGGGGATCAAGTTCGGGAAAGGCTGCAGCGAGGATACCCGCTGTTCGCCTGTAGGAACATCACTGATCTGCAAGGGGTGCAGTGCAGCGCCGCAAAGCCTCAGGGCCGGCGCCAGACGGCGGCACTGATGTCCACTGGCCGTGGCAACAGGCGGTTGTCGTAGAACAGCTGCACGGTCTGTTGCTGCGCCGCGACGATCGCCTCGCTGACCGGCAGCACCCGCGAAGCCGGGCGATGGCTGAAGCTGCGCCGCACCACGGCCTCCGGCAGCCCCATGAACCCGGCCAACAGCTGGATGCTGCCAGCCTCGTCGCTGCGGGTCAGGGCTTCGGCGCGGCTGATCTGGTCGAGCAACTGCTGGACGAACTGCGGGTTGGCCTCGACATAGGGCCTTGCGCCGAGGGTGAACGGCCCGATCAAGCCAAGCCCCTGGCCGTCGGCCAGCAGGCGCGCCTTGCCCTCCAGCTCGATGGCCGAATAGAACGGGTCCCAGATCGCCCAGGCGTCCACGCTGCCGCGCTCGAAGGCCGCGCGGGCATCGGCCGGGGCCAGGTACACCGGCTGCACGTCGCGGATGCTCAGGCCCGCCTTGGCCAGGGCACGCAACACCAGGTTATGAGCGCTGGAGCCTTTCTGCAGGGCGATGCGCTTGCCCTTGAGGGCCGCCACCGTGCTGATCGAGCTGTCCTTGGCCACCAGGATCACCTCGGCCTGGGGCTTGGGCGGCTCAGCGCCGATGTACAGCAAGTCGGCGCCCGCGGCCTGGGCGAAGATCGGCGGGATGTCGCCGGTCGAGCCGATGTCCAGGCTGCCAATGTTCAAGGCTTCGAGCATCTGCGGGCCGGCAGGGAACTCGATCCACTGCACTTGGGTATTCGGGAAGCGCTGCTCCAGCAACCGGTGCTGCTTGGCCAGCACCAGGCTGATCGAGCCTTTCTGGTAACCAATGCGCAGGCTGGCCGGGTCGGCTGCCTGGGCGCTGCCGGCAACGGCCAGCAACAACAGCACGGCAAGGCGTATCAAGGCCATGGTTCACTCCTTCCAGTCGTTCGAAGCTTGTTGCCACAGGTTGATGCCGCCTTCCACGGCATGCAGGTCGATCTCGGCCAGTTCCTCGGCGCTGAACGCGAGGTTGTCCAGAGCAGCGACGTTCTCGCTGATCTGCTCGGGGCGGCTGGCGCCAATCAGTGCCGAGGTCACCCGAGGGTCGCGCAGGGTCCAGGCCAGCGCTAGCTGGGCCAGGCTCTGGCCACGGCGCTGGGCGATGCGGTTCAGCGCCCGGGCCCGTTCCAGGTTGGCCTCGCTCAGGTGTTCGGGGCGCAGCGAGCCGCCACCGGCACGGTTGACCCGGGCATCGTTGGGGATGCCGTCGAGGTACTTGTCGCTGAGCAGGCCCTGGGCCAGGGCGGTGAACACGATCACCCCGGCGCCCAGTTCATCGGTGGCCGTCAGCAGGTCGCGCTCGATCCAGCGGTTGAACAGGTTGTAGGCCGGCTGGTGAATCAGCAGCGGCACCCTGAGTTCGTCGAGCAGTGCAGCGATCTCGCGGGTCTTGCCGGCGGAGTAAGACGAAATGCCGATGTACAGCGCCTTGCCCTGGCGCACGATATCGGCCAGGGCGATGGCGGTTTCCTCCAACGGCGTGTCGGCATCGAAACGGTGTGAATAGAAGATGTCGACGTAGTCCAGGCCCAGACGCTTGAGGCTCTGGTCGAGGCTCGCATGCAGGTACTTGCGCGAGCTGCCGCCCTGCCCGTAAGGGCCGGGCCACATGTCCCAGCCGGCCTTGCTGGAGATGATCAACTCGTCGCGGTACCCGCGCAGGTCTTCGCGCAGCAGCCGGCCGAAGTTGCTTTCGGCACTGCCGTAGGGCGGGCCGTAGTTGTTGGCCAGGTCGAAATGGTTGATGCCGGCGTCGAATGCGGTGTGCAGCAAGGCGCGCTGGGTCTGCAGCGGGATGGCATCACCGAAGTTGTGCCACAGTCCCAGGGACAGGGCCGGCAGCCGCAGGCCACTGCGGCCGACGCGGCGGTACGGCATGCGTGCATAGCGCTCGGGGTGTGCGGTGTAGATCATGCTAAGCCTCGTGGGAAGAAAGGATTGGCGGGCCGGGCCAGGCCCAGGTGCTCACGCAGGGTGCGGCCCTGGTACTGGCTGCGAAACAGCCCGCGGCGCTGCAGCTCGGGCACCACCAGGCGGGCGAAGTCGTCCAGCCCCTGGGGCAGGTGCGGCACCAGGATGTTGAAGCCGTCGGCGGCACGCCCCTCGAACCACGCCTGCAACTGGTCGGCGATCTGCACCGGGGTGCCAATCAGGCTCAAGTGCCCTCGCCCGCCGGCAATGCGCTGGCCCAGCTGGGCCAGGGTCAGGCGCTCGCTGCCGGCCAGTTCGGTGAGCAGTTGCTGGCGGCTGCGCTGGCCGTCCTCGGTGGGCGGCAGTTCGGGTAGCGGCCCGTCCAGGGGGTAACCAGACAGGTCGAAGTTGCCGAGCATGCGCCCGAGCAAGGCCACGCCCACGCGGGGGTCCACCAGCGCCTGGAACTGCTCGGCCTTGTCTTGCGCCTCAGCCTCGCTCTGCCCTACCACCACATAAGCGCCCGGCATGATCTTCAGGTCATCCTCGCTGCGCCCGTAGCGCGCCAGGCGCCCTTTGAGGTCGACGTAGAACGCCTGGGCTCGGGCCAGCGACGGCTGCGCGGTGAACACCACCTCGGCGGTTTCGGCGGCCAGCTCGCGGCCAGCCTCGGACGAGCCGGCCTGCACCAGCACCGGGCGGCCCTGGGGCGAGCGGGCAACATTGAGCGGGCCCTTGACCCGGAAGTGTTCGCCGGCGTGCTCCAGGGCGCGCACGGCCTCGGGGTGGTGGAACTGGCCGGCGGCCTTGTCACGCACGAAGGCATCGTCCGCCCAGCTGTCCCACAGCCCCTGCACCACCTGCTGGAACTCGCGGGCCCGGGCATAGCGTTCGCCATGGGGGATGTGTGCCTCGCGGCCGAAATTGCCGGCTTCGGCGGCGGCATCGGAAGTCACCAGGTTCCAGCCAGCGCGGCCAGCGGACAGGTGATCGAGCGAGGCGAACTTGCGCGCAACGTGGTACGGCTCGTTGTAGCTGGTGGTGGCGGTGGCGACCAGGCCGATGCGCTCGGTCACCGCGCTCAGGGCCGACAGCAGTGTCAGCGGCTCGAAGTACACCGAACGCGCGCTGTGGCTGGCCAGGGCGTCACTGGGCGCGGCCACGCTGTCGGCCACGAACAAGGCGTCGAAGCAGGCGCTTTCGGCGATCTGCGCGGCCCGGCGGTAGCTGCTGAAGTCCAGCGGGTCGGCCGGTACGTCCGGGTGACGCCAGGCGGCGACGTGGTGCCCGGTGGCCATGAGGAAGGCGCCGAGGCTGAGTTGGCGGGTGGTCATGGTTGTCTCCCCTTGAATCCAATGAGGCAAGGTCGGGCCTGGGGGGGGGGGGGGGGGGGGGGGGGGGGAGAGGAGGGGGGGGGGGGGACGAAGAAAGGGGAGAGGCAGAAGCTACAGCAC
>NZ_JBMOWQ010000001.1:0-52402 GCF_049310485.1 Pseudomonas sp. GZD-209 | reverse complement strand
GCCTTGTCGCGGGGCAAGCCCATTTCCACCCCCACGAAAGCACTTGGTGTGGGAGCGGGCTTGCCCCGCGACAGGGGCGCGACGATCAGAAATCCTTGCGCAGCTGCACGCCGAAGTAGCGCCGGTCGTCACGCGGCACCGCGCGGTAGATGTAGTCGCCACCGCTGGCCAGCATCTGCGCATAGGACTTGTCGCCCAGGTTCTTGCCCAGCAGCGCCACGCGCCAGCCATCGTTGTAGTCGGCCAGGGCGATGCTGGCGTTCCAGATGCCGTAGGCGCCCTGCACGGTGTCGGGGTTCTGGTCGAGGCTGAACTGCACGGCGTCTTGCCAGCTGTAATCGCTGGACAGCTCCACATCCAGGCCGTTGTCCAGCGGGATGCTGTAGTCGGCGCGCAGGTAGGTTTTCCAGTCCGGCGTGAACGGCAGGTGGCCGCCATCGATATTGCAGTTGGCCGCTGCACCCACTGGGCAGTTGAAGTGATCGACCCGCGCCTTGGTGTAGGCCAGCGCCGCCGACAGCTTGAGCTGGCGGGTGGCCTGGAAGCTGGCGTCCAGCTCGACGCCCTGGGTCTTGACGGAGCCGGCGTTGACCAGGCGGGTCACCACCTGGTTGGCCACGGTGTCGAAGAAGTTGGCCTGGTAGTCGTCGTAGTCGGTGTGGAACAGCGCCAGGTTGGCGACCAGGCGGTTATCCAGCGCGGTGCTCTTGAGGCCGATCTCGTAAGCGTCGGAGGTTTCCGGCTTGAGCGCCTCGGTGTCGCGCGGCTGCATGTTGAAGAACACGTTGTACGCCGGGCCCTTGTAGCCGCGCGAGTAGGTGAGGTAACCGGTGAGGTTGTCGTTGAAGTCGTATTGCAGCCCGGTGCGGCCGCTCCAGCCGTCCTCGTCCACCGAGCCTTCGCTGCGGGTCGATGGCTGGATGCCGGTGACCGCCGTGGCCGAGCTGGACACGCGACGGTGGTCGTACTCGAGGTCGTCGTGGGTCCATCGCAGGCCGAAGATCGCGCGAAAATCATCGGTGAAGTTGAAGGTGTTCTCGCCGAACAGCGCCACGCTGTCGTTGCTGGTCGAGTAGTCGGCGCGGCCGTTGTTGGCCACCCCGCCGTTGACCGACAGGCGCTGGTACACCTCGTTCGAGGTGCCGTGCATATAGAAGGCACCGAGCACGTAGTCGTTGAACTGGCCCTTGGGCGAGGTCAGGCGAAACTCCTGGCTGTACTGGTCGTAGTCCACCGTACCCTTGTCATGGGAGGCGGTCACCGGCAGCAGCGCCCGACGGTCGCCGTCCTGGTACTGGGTGTTGTTCCAGCCGCGCCAGGCGCTGATCGAGGTCAGGGTGTAGTCGCCAAGTTGCCAGTCGAGCTGCGCCGACAGGCCCTGGTTCTCGTCGATGACGTGGGTCTTGTAGTCGCTGTTGATGTCGCGGTTGTGGGCGCTGGGCACCACCGGGCGCAGTTGGTTGGTGAACGCCGTGCCGGCTTTGCTGATGACGCCGCTGGGCAGGCTGTCCTCGCCCTTCATGTAGTCGGCGATCAAGGTCAGGCGTAGGTCCTCATTGGGCTCGAACTCCAGCTTGCCGCGCACGCCCTTGCGTTCGTAGCCATTGACGTCATGGCCGTTGGCGACGTTCTCGACGTTGCCGTCATAGTCGCCCCACAGGGTGCTCAACGAGCCCTTGAGCTGTTCGTTCAGGCGCCCGCCGAGGCCGAAGCGCAGGCGGTTCTCGTCGCCCCCGCCGAAGTGCGAGTAGTCGACATAACCGCGGGTCTGCTCGGGAATGGCCTTGCTGATCACGTTCAGCACGCCGGCCGAGGCGTTCTTGCCAAACAGCGTGCCCTGCGGGCCGCGCAGCACCTCGATGCGCTCAAGGTCGAGCAGGTCGAGGGTGGATTGGCCCGGGCGGCCGAACACCACGCCGTCAACCACCGTGGCCACCGTCGGCTCCACGCCCGGCGAGGTGGAAATGGTGCCCACGCCGCGAATGAACAGCGAAGTGTCCTTGTTCGAGGCGCCGGCACGGTAATTGAGGGTCGGCACCTGCTGCACGATGCTGGCGACATTGTTGCGGTTGTCCCGCTCCAGTTGCTCGCCATCGACCACCGACACCGCAACCGGCACCTTCTGCAGCGGTGCTTCACGGCGGGTGGCGGTGACCGTGACCGCTTCCAGCGCGGCAGGCTCGACCGGCGTGGCGGCTTGGGCCGCCTGGCCAATGGCGGCCAGCAATACCGCCGTGGCCAAAGGCCCACGGCGAACAGGAGGGAACGACGGATTATGGCGTTTGTGCATGATGCTGACTGCCCTGAAAGAACCAGACGGAAGATGACGCTGTGGGTGTCTGGTCTCGCTCGTGCGAGTGGCAGCCGCTAGCCGACAGCAGCGCTTGGTAGCGCTAACATGAGCAAGTATCAGAGCAGGCTGCTTAGCAGGTCAAATACTGAAAAAGCACTTTTATATGCTTAAAAGCTATTTGCACAGCCTGGTGCAGTTAGCGCTAACATCGCGCCAATTCCATCCGGAGGCGGCCCCGTGAGCCAGTCCAGGGACAACCCGCGCAAGCGCCGCGGCGCCGGCCGCGTCACCCTCGCTGAAGTGGCGCGGATGGCCGATGTGTCGGCCATCAGCGTGTCACGCTACTTCAACCAGCCCGAGCAGGTCTCCCCGCCCCTGCGCGAGCGGATCCAGGCGGCCGTGCAGCAATTGGGCTACGTGCCCAACCTGGTGGCCGGCGGCCTGGCCTCGGCACGCGGGCGCATCGTCGGCATGGTCATCCCGAACATCTCCGGGCCGATCTTCGCTCAGACCATCCAGGCGTTCAGCGACACCCTGGGCAAGCACGGTTACCAATTGCTGCTGGCCTCCAGCTATTTCAGCGAGGAGCAGGAAGAAAGCGCGGTACGGGCCTTTCTCGGCTGGTCGCCGGCGGCGCTGGTGGTGACCAGCCACTTCCATAGCCCGGCTACCGAAAAGATGCTGGCCGAGGCCGACGTGCCGGTGGTGGAGATCTGGGACTACGTGCCCGAACGCGCGCCGCTGCAGGTGGGTTTCCTGCACTTCGAAGTGGGCGTGCAGGCCTGCCGCTACCTGCTGGACAAGGGCCACCGACGCATCGCTTTCGTACAGAACAGTGCCGCCGGCGACTTCAGTGCGCTGGAGCGGCGTGACGGCTATAGCCACACCTTGCGCGAAGCGGGGCTTGAGCCTTGGGCGTTCGTGCCGTCGGCAGGCACCGCGCCGTTCGAGGCCGGGCGCCAGGCCATGGAAGCGCTGATCCGCCGCCAGCCCAGGCCGGACGCGATCATCTTCGCCAACGACAACCTCGCTGCCGGCGCCCTGCTCGCCGGCCAGCGCGCCGGGCTGCGGCTGCCCGAGGACATGGCGGTGATGGGCTTTGGCGATTACGCCTTCGCCGAAATGCTGCTGCCCAGCCTGACCACCCTGCGCCCGCCGTCTCGGCAGATCGGCGAGGTGGCGGCATTGCGCGTGCTCGAACACCTGGGTGTGCTGGAACATGACGGCGAGGTGCAGCGCCTTAACCTGCTGCACTGCGAACTGATTGCCCGCGAGAGCGCGTAAGGCGCTGCAGCAGCGGTCCGTCACGCCAGGGCTTTGAGCCCTTGCCACTCCTGCTCGGTCAGTGCCACCCCTTCGCACCCGGCGACTTCACGCTCGCGATAGCGACGCTCACCCGGCATGCGCGACAGCCCCACCGCCTGCATCTGCTCCACCAGTTCACGGCTGCGCTGGGCAAAGCGCTCGCCTTCGGCCTTGCTCGGGTCGATCACGATGATCAGTTGCCCGGTCCACGGCGTCTTCGCCCCCGGGTGCCCGGACCAGTCGAATTCCCAGGAGAAGTGGCCACCGGTCAGCGCCGCCGCCAGCAACTCGACCATCATCGACAGCGCCGAACCCTTGTGCCCGCCGAATGGCAGCAGCGCACCGCCTTCGAGAATGGCCTTTGGGTCGGTGGTGGGCTGCCCGCCGGCATCCACACCCATGCCTTCAGGCAATTGCTGGCCGGCACGGGCGGCAATCTGCACGTCACCGTGGGCCATGGCGCTGGTGGCCATGTCGAACACAATCGGATCGTGCCCGGCGCACGGCGCGGCAAAGGCGATGGGGTTGGTGCCGAACAACGGCTTGCGCGCACCGTGGGGCACCACGCAGGTCATGCTGTTGACCACGCTCAGGGCCACCAGGCCTTCATCGGCGAATGGCTCGACATCCGGCCACAGGGCGGCGAAGTGGTGCGAATTGTGGATCGCCAGCACGGCGATACCGGCGCTGCGGGCCTTCTCCACCAGCAGCGCGCGCGCCGCCGCCAGGGCCGGCTGGGCAAAGCCGCCGCCGGCATCGACCCGCACATAGCCCGACGCCACGTCGCTCACCTGCGGCACAGCCGTGCCATCGACCCAGCTGCTGGCCAGGGTCGAGACGTAACCGGGAATACGGAACACACCATGGCTGTGGGCGCCATCGCGCTGGGCGCTGGCGCAGTTGTGGGCCAGCACGGCGGCCACCGCTGCGCTGCAGCCATGGCGTTGGAGGATCGCTTGCAGCAGCGCCTGCAGCTCGGCAAAGGGCACGCGCACGGCAGGGCTGGTGGACGGTGCGGACATCTGAAGCTCCTTTCTTGGTATTGGAATGGCTACAGCGCAACGCCCTGACTTTCCCGTGAATGACAGCTATCTGTCAAATATTGACTTGATGACAGAAAACAGCCATTTTCTTCTCCACGCCAGAAATCAGCCGGAGCGCGTCATGAGCCAATCGATCAAGCAACGCCTGGAAAGCAGCCTCGACAGCGCTGCCGCCTCTGGCCGCAAGATCGCCAGCTACATGCTCGCCAACCTGCACGAGCTGCCGTTCCAGACGTCGGCGAGCATCGCCGCCAAGCTGGACGTCAGCGAATCGAGTGTCGGCCGCTTCTGCCGCGCGCTGGGCTACGCCCACCTCAAGGCGCTCAAGCAGGATTTGCAGAACGACCTCGGTGATGGCCCCTGGCTGGTCGGTGATCGCCTGCAGGAGTTCCGCCAGCAACCCGAAGACGACCGCGAACACGCCGGCAGCCTGGAGCTGGAAATGGCCGCCCTGGTACGTGTGCACGAATACAGCCGCAGCGAGGCCTGGCGCCAGGTGGCCCGCCGCCTGGCCGATAAACCTCAGGTGTTCATCGCCGGTTTCCAGACCGAGCGCGGCATCGCCCTGTGCATGACTCACCTGCTGCAGTACCTGCGCAATGGCGTGCACTGCGTGGATGGCAGCGCCGGGCACTTCGGCGAGGTGCTGCTGGGCAAGCCCGAGGACCTCACCCTGGTGGTGTTCGAGGCCCGCCGCTACTCGCGCCACGCCCTGCAGCTGTGCCAGAAGGCCCGCGCCCTGGGCATCCCGGTGACGCTGGTCACCGACACCTTCTGTGACTGGGCCGATGCCAACGCCGACGAGGTGTTCCGCATCCCCACCGAATTCAATCTGTTCTGGGACTCCACGGCGGCGATGCTGTCGTGGGTGCACCTGATGGTCAACGAGGTCTGCAAGAAGCTCGGGCCGGATGTTGAAAAACGCTTGGAAGCAACTGCCGCTCTACATAACGAGTTCGTCGGCTACACCTCGTGGCCGGCGGGCAAACAACAATAGCAAGAGTGTTGGTACAGAGGTGCGAGATGAAAAGATCCATGGCTGTGGTGGGTGCGTGCGCCCTGCTGCTGGCGGGTGCCGCCAGCGCCGAAACCCTGCGCTTTGCCACCGAAGGCGCCTACCCGCCCTTCAACTATGTCGATGCCGATAACAAGCTGCATGGCTTCGACATCGACATCACCCACGCCCTGTGCGAGCAGATGAAGGTCGAGTGCACCCTGGTGGCGCAGGACTGGGAAGGCATCATCCCGGCCCTGATGGCACGCAAGTACGACGCCGTGGTGGCGTCGATGATCGACACCGAAGAACGACGCAAGAAGATCGCCTTCACCGACCATTACTACCGCACCCCGCTGACCGTGGCCGTGGCCAAGGACAGCAAGATCACCGACGCGCAGACCGACTTCGTCGGCTACACCGTTGGCGCTCAGTCCTCCTCCACCCAGGCGATCTACGCCGAAGACGTGTACGGCAAGGCCGGCGCCGACGTGAAGTTGTACCCGACCATGGATGAAGCCAACGCCGACCTTGCCGCCGGGCGCCTGGACGGGGTGATCGCCGACAAGTTCCCGCTGCACGAGTGGCTGAACAAGAACGGCCAGGACTGCTGCAAGATCCTCGGCGACGTCAAGGACACCAAGGCCGATGCGGCAATTGCCGTGCGCAAGGACGACGAGGCGCTGCGCACACGGTTGAACGCGGCCCTGGCGGCGATCGTGGCCAATGGCACGTACCAGAAGATCGCCAGCAAGTACTTTGCCTTCGATATCTACCAATAGGCGCCACGCCCCTCGTGGGAGCGGGCTTGCCCCGCGATGGCGCCAGGCTTGACAACCATGCTCTGGCGGCTGGCGCCATCGCGGGGCAAGTCGCATCGGCGCACCGCCGCTCCCACGCCCTGATACGAGGGTAAACCCCAATGCTCGATCAACTGTCTCTACTGTCCTTCGCCAGCGGCGGCTGGGGCCAGGCGCTGCTGGCCGGCGCCCTGGTGACCGTGTCGCTGGCCCTCGCCTGCCTGCCCGTCGGCCTGCCGCTGGGGCTGCTGGTGGCCCTGGCCGCACGTTCGCGCAAACGCCTGCCACGGGCCTGGGCCACCACCTTCTCCACGGTGTTCCGCGGCCTGCCCGAACTGCTCACCCTGCTGATCATCTACTACGGCTGCCAGATCGCCGCGCAGAAGATCCTCGCCGCCCTGGGGTATCCGGGCGAGGTGTTGATCAATACCTTCCTCGCCGCCATGGTCGCCTTCAGCCTGGTGTTCGCGGCGTTTTCCAGCGAAATCTGGCTGATGGCCTTCAAGACCCTGCCCAAGGGCCAGCTGGAAGCCTGCTCGGCCCTGGGCCTGAGCAAGCGCACCGGGTTCTTCAAGGTGGTGCTGCCGCAGCTCACGCGCATCGCCCTGCCGGGGCTTTCGAACAACTGGCTGAGCCTGCTCAAGGACACCTCGCTGGTGTCGACCATCTCGCTGATCGACCTGATGCGCCAGACCAACCTGGCAGTCAGCGTGACCAAGGAGCCAATGTTCTTCTACGGCGTGGCCTGCTTGATCTATCTGCTGTTCTCGGCAGTCTCGGGCCGGGTCTTCGCCCTGCTTGAAAAGCGCAGCAACCGCCACCTGCAAGGAGCCCGCACATGAGCCTCGAACAACTGCTGGCCTACGTGCTCGACCCAGACCTGCTGGAGCGCTACGGCCCTCGCTTCGTCGACGGCCTGCTGGTCACCGCCAAGCTGGTGGCGATCTCGTTCACCCTGGGCGCGCTGCTGGGCATGCTGCTGGCCCTGGCGCGGATGTCGCGCAACCTCGTGCTGCAGCGCCTGGCCGCCGGCTACGTGTACTTCTTCCGCGGCTCGCCACTGCTGGCCCAGCTGTTCCTGCTGTACTACGGGCTGGGCTCGCTCAAGGGCTTCTGGCAGGACGTTGGGCTGTGGTGGTTCTTCCGCGAGGCATGGTACTGCGCCCTGCTCGCCTTCACCCTGAACACCGCGGCCTACCAGGCGGAGATCTTCCGCGCCAGCCTGCTCGCCATCGCCCCGGGGCAGTACGAGGCAGCCAAGGCGCTCAACCTCAAGCGCTCGACCACTTTCTTCAAAGTGATCCTGCCGCAATCGCTGCTGGTGGCCATCGGCCCGCTGGGCAACGAGCTGATCATGATGATCAAGGCCAGCGCCATCGCCTCGCTGGTGACCATTTTCGACCTGATGGGGGTGACCAAGCTGGCCTTCTCGCGCAGCTTCGACTTCCAGATCTACCTGTGGGCGGCGGTGCTCTACCTGCTGATCGTCGAGATCGTCCGGCGCACCCTGAAACACCTGGAGGCCCGCCTGGGCCGCCACCTGAACTGATTGAAGGATACGTTCCATGCATTGCCAAACCATCGTTCTGGGCGCCGGTATCGTCGGCGTCAGCACCGCGCTGCACCTGCAGGCGCGCGGCCGCCAGGTGATCCTCATCGACCGCGACGAGCCGGGCAGCGGCACCAGCCACGGCAACGCCGGGCTGATCGAGCGCTCCAGCGTGATCCCCTATGCCTTCCCCCGGCAGTTCGGCGCGCTGCTGCGCTACGGCCTCAATCGCCAGCCCGACGTGCGCTACAGCCTGCTGCACCTGCCCAAGGCCGCGCCCTGGCTGCTGCGCTACTGGCAGCAATCGGCGCCGGGCCGCGTGGCCGAAGCCGCGGCGGACATGCTGCCGCTGGTGCAGCGCTGCGTCGAGGAACACGACGCCCTGATCGAGGCCGCCGGGCTGCAAGGGCTGGTGCAGGCCAAGGGATGGATCGAGGTATACCGCGACAGCGCGCTGTTCGAGCAAGCCAAGCAGGATGTGCTGGGCCTGGCGCGCTATGGCCTGAAATACGAATTCCTCGACCGTGGGCAACTGCAAGCCCGCGAGCAGGGGCTCGACGGCGGTGTGGTCGGCGGCATCCACTGGCTCGACCCGAAGACCGTGAGCAACCCAGGCGGCCTCACCCGTGGCTATGCCGCCCTGTTCGTCCAGCGTGGCGGCCAGTTCCTGCATGGCGACGCCCGCACCCTGCAACGCAGCGAGGGCGGCTGGCAGGTCGACACCCAGCGCGGCGCGGTCACTGCCGACGAAGTCGTGGCCTGCCTCGGCCCGCAATCCGGGGAGCTCTATGAGCGCCTGGGTTACCACTTCCCGCTGGGCATCAAGCGCGGCTACCACATGCACTACAGCACCCGCGACGGCGCTGAACTGAAGCACTCGGTCTGCGACACCCAGGGCGGCTACGTACTGGCGCCGATGGCCCGGGGCGTGCGCCTGACCACCGGCATCGAGTTCGCCGCCAGCGACGCCCCCGGCAACGAGATCCAGCTGCGCCGCTGCGAAGCCCTGGCGCGCAAACTGTTCCCGGCCCTGGGTGAACGGCTGGACGACAAGCCCTGGCTGGGCCGCCGCCCGTGCCTGCCGGACATGCGCCCGGTGATCGGCCCGGCACCTCGGCACCAGGGCCTGTGGTTCAACTTCGGCCACGCCCACCATGGCCTCACCCTGGGCCCGGTCAGCGGCCGCCTGCTGGCCGAGCTGATGACCGGCGAACGCCCTTTCACCGACCCTGCGCCCTACAGCGCCGCACGCTTCGACTGAACCTTGAGCGGGAGAACAATAACGATGTCCGCACCTTCCAGTCTTGCCAGCCTTGCCACCCCGCAACCCACCCCCGACCTGCGCCCGGAGCTGATCCGCATCGAGGGATTGAACAAGCACTACGGCGCGTTTCACGTGCTGCACGATATCGACCTGTCGGTGCGCGAAGGCGAGCGCATCGTGCTGTGCGGCCCGTCGGGCTCGGGTAAATCGACGCTGATCCGCTGCATCAACCGCCTGGAGATCGCCCAGCAGGGCAGCATCCAGGTGGCCGGCATCGACGTGGCCGGCACCGACCGCAAAGCCACCCAGATCCGCAGCGAAATCGGCATGGTGTTCCAGCACTTCAACCTGTTCCCGCACATGAGCGTGCTCGACAACTGCCTGCTGGCGCCCACCAGCGTGCGCGGCCTGTCGCGCAAGGACGCCGAGGAACGGGCACGCATGTACCTGGCCAAGGTCGGTATCGAGAACCAGGCGCACAAGTACCCCAGCCAGCTCTCCGGCGGCCAGCAACAGCGCGTGGCCATCGCCCGGGCGCTGTGCATGAAGCCGCGGATCATGCTGTTCGACGAACCCACCTCGGCGCTCGACCCGGAGATGGTCGCCGAGGTGCTGGACGTGCTGGTGCAGTTGGCCGGCACCGGCATGACCATGCTCTGCGTCACCCACGAAATGGGCTTCGCCCGCCAGGTGGCCGAGCGCGTGCTGTTCCTTGAAGGCGGGCAGATCATCGAGGACAGCCCGCCCGAGCTGTTCTTCGGCCAGCCACGCACGGCCCGGGCGCAGGCGTTCCTCAAGCAGATCCTGCACTGAGCCCATTGGCGCGGGGCAAGCCCGCGCCGCTTACTGGCCGGCCGGCGTGAGCTGTTTGAGGCGCTCGCTGGCCGGTGCCGGGCGCCCGTACAGGTAGCCCTGGAAGTGCGAGCAACCTTCGGCCATCAGCCGCTGCATCTGTTCCTCCGACTCCACCCCTTCGGCCGTGGTCTTGATCATCAGGCTGTTGGACAGCTCGGTAATGGCGCGGATGATCGACATCGCCTCGCGGCTGTCGCACATGTCGTGGACAAACGACTTGTCGATCTTGATCCGGTCGAACGGGAACGAGCGCAGGTAACCCAGTGACGAGTAGCCGGTGCCGAAGTCGTCGAGGGAGATCGACACCCCCAGGTCCTTCAGTGCCCTCAGGGTGCGCACGTTTTCCTCGCTGTTGCCCAGCAGCACCGACTCGGTGATTTCCAGCTCCAGACGCGTGGCCGGCAGCCCCGAGTCGGCCAGGGCCAGGGCCACGGTGTGGACCAGGTTGGCGTTCTTGAACTGCACCGGCGACAGGTTGACCGACACCGTCTGCTCGGTGCCCCAGCTTGCCGCTTCCTGGCAGGCCAGGTTGAGCGCGCGCACACCGAGTTCGTGGATCAACCCGGTCTCTTCGGCGATCGGGATGAAGTCCATGGGCATGATCATGCCGCGCACCGGGTGCTCCCAGCGCAGCAGCGCCTCGTAGCCGGTGACGCTGTTGCTCTGCTGGTCGACCACGGCCTGGTAGTGCAGTTGCAGCTGGCCCAGGTGCAGAGCCGTGCGCAGGTCGGTCTCCACCAGGCGGCGCTGGCGGGCAGCCACGTCCAGCTCGACATGGAAGCTCTCGAAACGGTTGCGGCCGTTGCGCTTGGCTTCGTACAGGGCCATGTCGGCGTAACCGAGCAGTTGTTCGGCGTTGTCGTGGTCGTCGGGCGCGATCGCCACGCCGATGCTCACCCCCACGCTGAACTGGTGGCCCTCGATATGGAACGGCGGGCTGATTGCATCGATCAGGCGCTGCGCGGTGTTGCGCGCGGCCTCGCGGTTATCCAGGCCGACCAGCACCACGGCAAACTCGTCACCGCCGAGGCGCGCCAGGGTGTCGTGCTCGCGCAGCTCGCGGCGCAGGCGCTTGCCGAGGGCGCGCAGCAACTTGTCGCCGAAGGCGTGGCCGAGGGTGTCGTTGATGTTCTTGAAGTTGTCCAGGTCCAGGCACAGGGTGGCGGTCAGCTTGCCGCTGTCCTCGCCGCGCAGCAGGGCCTGCTTGAGCCGTTCATGGAACAGCGTGCGGTTGGGCAGCCCGGTCAGCGCGTCATGGTGGGCCATGTGGTGAATCTGGGCGTGGGCGGCCAGTTCCTCGGTGGCATCCTCGGCCACGTACAGCACGTAGTCGCCCTGCCCGGCGCGGCCCTCGCAGCGCAGGGTGCGGCTGCGCAAGGTACGCGGGCCGCTGGCGGTGTCGACGCGGGTTTCGGCGACATAACCCTTGCTGCTGCGCGCGCCGCGGGCCAGTTGCTGCTCCAGGTATTCCGCCGCCTCCGGGGCCAGGCCCTGCCCGGGCAACTGGCCGACCAGGCTGACGCCCTGGCCACCGAACAGGCGCTCGGCCTGGGGGTTGGCCAGCAGGATCTGCTCGCTTGCCAGGTCCTGCACGATGACGCTGGCCGGGATATTGCCGATCACCGAGTCGAGGAACTGCGACAGGGTGGTCATTTCCTGGCTGTATTGCTCGGCCAGTTCCTTGGCCTTGAGCAGTTCCAGCTCCTGCTGGCGGCGCTCGGACATATCGCGGGTGATCTTGGCAAAGCCGATCAGCTGGCCGCTGCCTTCGTCGACGATCGGCTCGATCACCACGCTGGTCCAGAAGTGCGAACCGTCCTTGCGCTGGCGCAGGCCGTCTGCCTGGAAACGCCCGGCTTCCAGGGCGGTAGCCAGGCTCAAGGCCGGCAGGCCGGCATCACGGTCGGCGTCGGTGTAGAACACCGAGAAATGCTGGCCAACGATTTCTTCGGCGTGGTAGCCCTTGGCCCGCTGCGCCCCCGGATTCCAGCTGGCGACGACACCCTCGGGGGTCAGCAGGTAGATGGCGTAGTCGACCACGCTCTGGATCAACAGGCGGGACAGGGTCTCTGGGCTTGCAGCTAGCGGCATGGGATTTACCTGAGCAAGGAAGCTTCCGGACTTCGCGTCAGACCAGTCCGAAAATACGAATTACTGGCATTATGCCGCCAGACGAACGGTTTTTGTGAAGTGCGTCACAAAAAAATCGCGCGTATTCAATGGCGGTACGGTGTGACCAGAAAATTGCGCAGCTGCGGTTCATCGTCCAACGCGATCTCGCGTACCGGGCGCGGCAGGTCGGCCAGCACGGCCTGGCAGAAGCTCATGGCCGGGGCATCCCCGGCATAGCACCGCAGCAGCCAGTCGACCCGGCCGTCGCTCAGCAACTGCAGGGCCACGGCACGGCCCACGCCCTGGCGCCGATAGCGTTTGAGGATGAACAGGTCGGCCAGCTCCAGTGCATCGATGCCCGGCAGTTCGCTGCGCTCGACCAGTACGAAGCCGGCGATGAAACCATCCACCAGGACCAGGTAGGCGGCCCAGTCGGGGGACTGCCAGTAGCGCTCGAAGTGCGGCTCGTGGAGGTAGAAGCGCCCGTCCACCTCGACATCCTCCTGCTCCCAATCGGACGATTCGTAGGCATAGAACTGGTAGAGGTTGCGTACCAGGTCGGCCTGCTCGGGGCCGGTCTGCAGCAGTTCGATGGGGGTGGGCATCAAGGGCGCTCGGGCAGTGAGGAAGCGCGATTCTAGCGCCAAGCGGGCAACTGCACAGTACCCTGTGGCAGCAACTTTCTTGTGTTGCTCGCGCCGGCCTCATCGCCGGCAAGCCGGCTCCCACATCAATCGCGCCATCCTCAAGGCCAGCGCTGCACCTGTGGGAGCCGGCTTGCCGGCGGTGAGGCCAGTGAGCCACTAACTCAGCGCCGCCACCGCATCGATTTCCACCAGCATGCCGTCCAGCGCCAGCCGCGGTACCGGGATCAAGGTGCAGGCCGGGGTCATGTTGCCATCCCAGGCGCGGGTAGCTGCAGCCACCCACTGCTGCAACCGGGTTTCGCTGTGGTCCACCACCAGCAGGGTGAGCTTGAACACGTCCTGCAGGCTGGCACCTTTGGAGGCCAGGGCGATTTTCAGGTTGATCAGCGCCTGACGCACCTGCGCGTCGAACTGTGGCGACAGCGCGCCATCCAGACCCTCGCCGCCTTGCCCGGCCACATACACCAGGCGACTGCCGACGCGTACTTCGGCGACATGGGAATACGCGTTGGCGCTGGGGTCGTAGAGGCCTTCGGGGTTGGACAGGGTAAAAGCGTTTGGTTGGGGCATGGGCACGCTCCATCGTGGGAAGAGCGGGCGAGTATCAGACCTCAGGTTTGGTTGAGGTCAAGTAGGGGCGCGACTCTGTTTATGGACAGTGACGGCTGCGAGGTGTCCGGCGGAGGTTTTGCAGCGCCTATGAGATCGAGCGCCGCCCGCGCGGCGCATCGCGGGACAAGCCCGCTCCCACATTTGTTTCGGGCCAATTATTCCTGTGAAAGTACCGCTGTCCGCCTTGGTGCATGCCTTGAGTCATGTGGAGCAGCATCAGCGACCACGCCGAAACCGCGTCGTACCAACAAGGCGGACCAGGTAATGGCACAGGACAGACTGGCCCGAAACAAATGTGGGAGCGGGCTTGTCCCGCGATGCGCCGCGCGGGCGGCGCTCGATCTGATAGGCGCTGCAAACCTGTCGCCATACACCTGGCTGCCCAAACACCATTCCAAGACATGCACCTGGCTGCCCACCCACCATTCCATGACATACACCCCGCGCCCCCCCAGTTGTCTTTACCCGCCACACCCCGCACACTCACTGCCGCCAGCCAGGAAGCGGAGTCCGCAGTGCCCACGCCACGCCAGTTCAGCAAGAAAACCAGCACCAGCAACATGCTGCGGCTCAAGACCAGCGACGGCAGCGCCCAGCGGCCTTACCGGGTCGACTTTGTCCTGCTCGAACATTTCTCCATGGCCAGCTTCACCGTGGCCATGGACGTGCTGGTCACCGCCAACCTGCTGCGGGCCGACAGTTTTGCCTTCACCCCCCTATCGCTGGGCGGCGGTGACCGGGTGCTCAGCGACCTGGGCCTGGAGCTGGTGGCCAGCCCGCTGCTACCGACCGACCTGCACGACCTCGACCTGCTGGTGATCTGCGGCGGCCTGCGCACCCCGCTCAAATACCCGAGCCTCGACCGCCTGCTCGGAGACTGCGCCGCCCACGGCATGACCCTGGGCGGGCTGTGGAACGGTGCCTGGTTCCTCGGTCGCGCCGGGGTGCTCGACGACTACGGTTGCAGTGTCCACCCCGAGCAGCGCGCCAGCCTCAGCGAATGCAGCCCGCAAACCCGCATTACCCCGGCCAGCTTCACCCTCGACCGTGACCGCCTCAGCGCCGCCAGCCCCAACGGCGCCATGGAGCTGATGCTCGGCCTGGTCCGCCGGCTGTACGGCGATGCCCTGGCCGAGGGCGTGGAAGAGATCCTGTCGTTCTCCGGGGCGCGCTATCGCCAGGTCGGCCCCGGGGCGAAAAAGTCCATGAGCCTGCACCTGCGCACCATCGTCGAACTGATGGAAAACAACCTCGAGGAAACCCTGAGCCTCGACCAACTGGCGGCCTACTCCGGGCGCTCGCGGCGGCAGATCGACCGGCTGTTCCAGGCCCAGCTCGGCACCTCGCCACGGCGCTATTACATGGAACTGCGCATCACCAAGAGCCGGCGCTTGCTGCAATATTCCGACCTTTCAGTAATGGAAGTGGCGGTGGCTTGCGGGTTTGTCTCGGTGTCGCACTTCAGCAAGTGCTATGCGGCGTACTTTGGCTACCCGCCATCACGCGAGCAGCGTCTGGGCGAGTAATCGGCTAACCCCGCTCATCGAGCAGTTGCCTGATGACCCGCTCCTGCCCGTCATAGTCGCCTTCGCCGAAATGCACATGCCGCACCTGCCCCTTGCGATCGACAAAGTAGTGCGCGGGCCAGAACTGGTTACCCCAGGCATTCCAGATCCGATAGTCGTTGTCCACCGCCACCGGATAGCCGATATCCAACCGCTTGACCTGCTCGCGCAGGCTGGCGAGATCGTGCTCGTAGTCGTACTCCGGCGTGTGCACCCCGACCACCACCAGCCCCTGGTCGGCATAGCGCCGCGCCCAGTCGTTGACGTGGGGCAGGCTGCGCCGGCAGTTGATGCAGTCGTAGGTCCAGAAATCCACCAGCACCACCTTGCCCTTGAGCTGTTGCCCCTCCAGCGGTGGTGAGTTCAGCCACAGCTCGGCGCCGGCCAGCGACGGCATCGGGCCGTAGTTGTCGCGTGCCAGCAGGTGGCCGGCCAGCCCCAGCCCGGCCAGGGCCAGGGCCACACCGCCGGCCTTTAGCAGGCGACGTTTGCTCCCTTTACCGCGCGGATCAGTTGTCATGGCAGGTATTGGTGGCGTAAGTACGGTACTCGACGCTTTGCGGCTTGCCGTGGGAATCGAGGTAGTCCATGCGGGTGTTGACCAGGCCACAGCCGCTGCGCTGGTCATCTTTTACCGACAGGACTTTCTTGATGTCCAGATGGTCCCCGTAGCGATAGTGCATCACGCTGCTGTCGTTCATCGAGGTGCTGCTGGCCTGGGCGGTGATGGCACCCAGGCCAAGGATGGCGAACAGGGCAGCGCTGGTAAAAGTCTTGACGGTCATGGCATCTCTCCTGGTGCAGCTTCTTGGGTGGGGAGGCATTGCTCCCCGGTCGAGAGCCATTTCAGCGCTGGCAGGTATCGCGCTTGTGTCCGCCCAGGCACCGATGTGCCTGCGCCTGTATCTGCAGCCGCGCCAGATACACTGCAATACAAACCGCCGCAGGCAAGGCCGAACGCGCTCTGTACACTGCGCCCACACCCAAGACAAGGACACCTCCGATGGAACACGTCGATCACATCCTGGTCGTTGACGACGACCGCGAGATCCGCGAACTGGTCGGCAACTACCTGAAGAAGAACGGCCTGCGCACCAGCATCGTCGCCGATGGCCGGCAGATGCGCGCCTTCCTGGAGAACAACGCCGTCGACCTGATCGTCCTCGACATCATGATGCCCGGGGACGACGGCCTGCTGCTGTGCCGCGAGCTGCGCGCCGGCAAGCACCGCAACACGCCGGTGCTGATGCTGACCGCGCGCAACGATGAAACCGACCGCATCATCGGCCTGGAAATGGGCGCCGACGACTACCTGACCAAGCCCTTCTCCGCCCGCGAGTTGCTGGCGCGCATCAACGCCGTGCTGCGCCGCACGCGCATGCTGCCGCCCAACCTGACCATCAGCGAAAGCAGCCGGCTGATCGCCTTCGGCCCCTGGCGCCTGGACACCACCTCGCGTCACCTGCTGGACGCCGAAGGGACGCTGGTGGCGCTGTCCGGCGCCGAATACCGGCTGCTGCGGGTATTCCTCGATCACCCGCAACGGGTACTCAGCCGCGAACAACTGCTCAACCTCACCCAAGGCCGCGAGGCCGACATCTTCGACCGCTCCATCGACCTGCTGGTCAGCCGCCTGCGCCAGCGCCTGGGCGACGACGCCCGCGAGCCCACCTGCATCAAGACCGTGCGCAGCGAGGGCTATGTGTTCTCGCTGCCGGTGCAACTGCTGGAATCGCCGGCATGAAATGGCCACGCACCCTCGCCTCGCGCCTGGCGCTGATCTTCTTCACCGGGCTGGTGCTGGCCTACGGCCTGTCGTTCAGCCTGCAGGCGTATGAACGCTACGTCAGCAGCCGCTCGATGATGCTCAGCAACCTGGAACTGGACGTGTCCACCTCGGTGGCCATCCTCGACCGCCTGCCCGCCGCCGAGCGCCCGGCCTGGCTGCCGCGCCTGGAGCGGCGCACCTACCGCTACCGCCTCGACGGCGGGCTGCCCGGCGAGGCCATGCCCAGTGCCGAAGCGCCCATGGCCGCCGAGTCGATCATCAAGGCCATCGGTGATCGCTATCAGTTGACCTTCCTCGAGATCCCCGGCCCCAACGCGCACTTCCAGGCCCACCTGCGCCTGGCCGACGGCGCGCCCTTGACCATCGACGTGACCCCGGCGCCGGTGCCGGTGGCCACCTGGCTGCCGGTGGTGCTGCTGATCCAGCTGCTGGTGCTGCTGCTCTGCACCTGGCTGGCCGTACGCCTGGCCATCGGCCCGCTGACCCGCCTGGTGCAGGCGGTGGACAACCTCGACCCGAACCACCCCGGCCCTCTGCTGGACGAAAGCGGCCCGCGCGAGGTGCGCTACGCCGCCGTCGCCTTCAATGCCCTGCAGGCGCGTATCGCGGCTTACCTCAAGGAACGCATGCAACTGCTTGCGGCGATCTCCCACGACCTGCAAACGCCCATCACCCGCATGAAACTGCGGGTCGAGCAGATGGACGACGGGTTGGAAAAGGACAAGCTATGGCACGACCTCGATGCCATGGAGCATCTGGTGCGCGAAGGCGTGGCCTACGCCCGCAGCATGGACAGCGGCACTGAGGCACCGTGCAAGGTCAACCTGGATGCCTTCCTCGACAGCCTGGTGTTCGACTACCAGGACAGCGGTGCCCGGGTTGAGCGCCGTGGCAGCACCCAGGCAACCCTGCAGGCACGGCCCCACGCCCTGCGCCGGGTGCTGGTCAACCTGGTGGACAACGCCCTGAAGTTTGCCGGTGCCGCCCAGCTTGAAGTCGGCCATGAGGGCGGCGTGACGCTGATCCGTGTACTCGACGACGGCCCGGGCATCCCAGAGGCGGAGCTCGATGAAGTGCTCAAGCCGTTCTACCGGGTCGAGGGGTCGCGCAATCGCAGCACCGGCGGCACCGGGCTGGGCCTGGCCATCGCCCATCAGCTGACCCAGGCCATGGGCGGCAGCCTTACCTTGCGCAACCGCGCAGAAGGCGGGCTGTGCGCGCAGATCGAGCTGCGCTGAGCGGTTCGCCCGGCCTCGGGGCACAACTACCTTGGATTGCTTGCACGGGCCTCATCGCTGGCAAGCCAGCTCCCACAGGGTTAGCGCATGGCGCGGGCTGATGCGGTCGGTGTGGGAGCCGGCTTGCCGGCGATGAGGCCGCCAAGGCAAAGCTGATCTACAAACCGATACACAACCCCCAACCCGCCGACACACTGCAGATACCCCACCCGCACACACTCCCGGCCACCACAGAGCGACGGCACCCCGCCGTCGTCGCACACCCCGGGAAACCCATCGATGAAAGCCCTGCCGCTGGCATTCGCCCTGATGTTCGCCGCCATCACCCTCAAGCTCATCGCCAAGGCAGCCCTGCCACTGCGCCGCCCGGCCACGTCCCACTGATCCCAAGGAGTCCTGCCATGTTGACGCACACCCTGACCCGCCCGCTTACCGCCCTCGACCGCATCGGCAGCTGGGGCGCCGACGTGCCGCTTCGGCTATTCCTGGCCTGGGAGTTCTTCGAATCGGGGCTGGAGAAATTCAACGGCGCCAATTGGTTCGCCGACTTGCAGGGGAGCTTCCCGTTCCCCTTCGACCTGCTGCCGGCGAGCCTGAATTGGCAATTGTCGATGTGGGCCGAGCTGCTCTGCCCGCTGCTTCTGCTGTTGGGCCTGGGCACGCGACTGGCCAGCGCGGTGCTGGTGGTGGTGACGCTGGTGGCGATTGCTGCCGTGCATTGGCCGGCCGAGTGGTCAAGCCTTGCCGAGCTGGCCCAGGGCTATGCAATCAGCGACCAGGGGCATGGCAACTTCAAGCTGCCGCTGATCTACCTGGTGGCGCTGCTGCCGTTGCTGCTCAAAGGTTCGGGGCGCCTGAGCCTGGACCACTGGCTGTGGCGTCGGGCCTGAACCCACAAAAAAGGGCCCACGCTCGGTGAGCGTGGGCC
The DNA here is from genome assembly GCF_049310485.1 of Pseudomonas sp. GZD-209. Lineage (NCBI taxonomy): Bacteria > Pseudomonadati > Pseudomonadota > Gammaproteobacteria > Pseudomonadales > Pseudomonadaceae > Pseudomonas > Pseudomonas sp. GZD-209. The sequence goes on along the minus strand of NZ_JBMOWQ010000001.1, from coordinate 33,408 downwards.
CTTGTTTACGCGGTCTTGGTCAGTGCGCGGGACCGGCTTCGACCCCGCCCATCTGGCCGAAGCGCCCGGCCTGGAAGTCGTCGAACGACTCGGCGATCTCCGCGTGGCTGTTCATCACGAACGGGCCGTAACCTACGATCGGCTCGTCGATCGGCTGGCCACTGAGCAGCAGCACGCTGACGTCCTCCAGCGCGTCGATGCGCAGCCCTTCGCCGTCACGCTCGAACAGCACCAGGCTGGCCGGGCCGGCCTCGCGCTCGCCGTTGACCCGCAGCGTGCCGCGCAGCACCACCAGCGCCGCGTTGCGCCCGCTGGCAACCGGCAACTGCAGGCTGGCGCCGGCCTTCAGGCGCAGGTCCCACACATCCATGTCGGTGAAGGTGCGGGCCGGGCCCTGGTGCTCGCGGTAGCGGCCGGCGATCACCCGCAGGCTGCCCGCCTCGCCCTCCAGCGCCACCACCGGGATGTCGCTGGCCAGCAGGGTCTGATAGCCGGCGGCGGCGCGCTTGTCCTTGGCCGGCAGGTTGACCCACAACTGCACCATCTCCAGGGTGCCGCCACGCTTGGCAAAAGCCGGCGAGTGGAACTCCTCGTGAATGATGCCGCCCGCGGCGGTCATCCACTGCACGTCACCCGGGCCGATCAGGCCACCGGCGCCGGTGGAGTCGCGGTGCTCCAGCTCGCCCTGATAGACGATGGTCACCGTCTCGAAACCGCGGTGCGGGTGCTGGCCGATGCCACGGCGGGCAGTGGTGGGGGCGAAATCATGGGGGCCGGCGTAGTCCAGCAGCAGGAACGGGCTGATATGCCGGGCCAGATGGTCGTAGGTGAACAGGCTGCGTACCGGGAAACCGTCACCCACCCAGTGGGCGTGGGGGCTGCGGTGGATACCCTGGATTTTTTTCATGAGAAACCTCCTCTCGTGGATGAGCACCACCTTACAGATGAGGTTAATCGTGCGCTAGACAGCCAAATTGGCATGCATCGTTCTACAAGTAGAACAATCCGACTGCACCGGTGAACTGGCCGGTACAGCCGGCAGAGGTATCAGACCCCCTGCGCCTCGGCCTGTTCATGGGCCTGGCGCAAGCGCTCGCGACTGTTGCTCAGGTGCAGGCGCATGGCCATTTTCGCGCCTTCGCTGTCATGTCGGGCAATGGCCTCGTAGATGGCTTCGTGCTCGTGCATCAGCCGGCCCATGTAATGGGCCTGGTCATCATGGGCCAGGCGCGCGGAATTGAGGCGGGTGCGCGGGATGATGCTGGTGCCCAGGTGGTTGATGATATCGGCGAAGTAGTGATTGCCACTGGCCTGAGCGATGCGCAGGTGGAACTGGAAGTCCGCCGAGACCGCGTCCGAGGCGTGGGCCGCGCCTTCGTTGAGCTCGTCGAGAGCGGCGCGCATGCCGGCCAGCTGCTCGTCGTTGCGCCGCTGCGCGGCAAGCCCGGCCGACTCGATCTCCAGGGCGATACGCAGTTCCAGCACCGCCAGCACTTCGCGCAGGGTGACAACGGTGGCCGGGTCGATACGGAAACCGCCGGCGGTCGGCGCGTCCAGGACGAATGTGCCGATGCCGTGGCGGGTCTCGACCTGGCCGGCAGCCTGCAGCCGCGATATGGCTTCGCGCACCACGGTACGGCTGACGCCCTCCTCGACCATGATCTGCGATTCGGTAGGAAGCTTGTCGCCGGGTTTGAGCTGGCCACTGCGAATGCGCTCGGTCAGCACCGTTACCAGTTCCTGCGCCAGACTGCGCGGCTTGCGCCGGGTGCGTGGCTGTACCTGCTGCTCTGTCATGCCCTGTACATCTTGTTGTGAAAGACAGGCGTGATGATAGCGCATGCGGTTGTACGATCACATACGTCCTGTATGTTTTTACCTGCCACTGCAGCGCCAGGCCGCACCTGCACGGCCTGGCTGCGACCTTGTATGGCGTCGGGCGCTACAGCGCCGCCCCCGGAGCACGCCCCAGCACGCGCTCATACTCTTCACGGGCCGTCTGCTCGGTGAATTCCCCGGCCCACTTGGCCACGACAACGGTGGCCACGCTGTTGCCGATGGTATTGCACGCCGCCATGGCCATGGACATGAAGCGGTACACCCCGAACAGCAGCGCCAGCCCTTCCACCGGCAGCACGCCGATAGCCGTGACGGTGGCGGCGAACACCACGAAACTGCCACCGGACACTGCCGCCGCGCCCTTGGAGGTGACCAGCATGATCGCCAGGATGCCCAGTTGCTGCTCCCACCCCAACGGCACGCCGTAGGCATTGGCGATGAACAGCACGCACATGGACATGTAGATGGACGTGCCGTCGAGGTTGAAGGCATAGCCGGTGGGCAGCACCAGGCCGACGCTCTGCTTCGAGCAGCCCAGCTTCTCGAGCTTCTGCAAAAGGCGTGGCAGCGCGCTCTCCGACGAGGCGGTGCCGAGCACGATGAAGATCTCGTCCTTGATGTACTTGAGGAAGCGCCACAGGCTGAAGCCCGACAGCCGGCACACCGCGCCCAGCACCACGAACAGGAAGAACGCGATGGCCACGTAGAACATCAGCACCAGGTTGGCCAGCGACATGAGTACCGCCGAGCCGTTGCTGCCCACCGCATAGGCCGCCGAGCCGAAGGCGCCCAGCGGGGCGAACTTCATGATCAGGTTGATGAACTCGAAGAAACACTCCGACACCCGGTTCAGGCCATCCTCCACCACCGCCCGGCGCTCGTGCTTGAGCGCCAGCAAGGCGAAGCCGAACAGCACGGCGATCACCAGCACCTGCAGCAACTGGCCGCCGGCGAAGGCGCCGACGAAGTTGTCGGGGAAGATGTTGTAGATGAAGTCCATGGTCGAGGTGGGTGCGTGGCCCTTGGCCACCGCCGCGCTGGCTGCGGCCGAGGCGGCGCTGCTGGCATGCGCGCCGTGCATGCCCGAACCGATGCTGATCAGGTTGCCCCACAGCAGGCCCAACGCCAGGGCCAGGGTGGACAACAGCTCGAAGTACACCAGTGCGCGCCAGCCGACCTTGCCGACCCGCTTGATGTCGCCGGCAGAGGCGATGCCGTGGACCACGGTGAAGAACACCAGCGGCGCGACGGCGGTCTTGATCAGCTTGAGAAAGATGTCCCCGAGGACCTTGAACTTGGCAGCGAGCTCGGGGGCGAGGAAACCGAAGGCGATGCCCAGCAGCATCGCCGCGACGACCTGGAAGGTCAGGTCCTTGTACAGCGGTTTTTTCAACGTGGAAGACATGGCTGCATTCTCATTGTTCTTGTCGCAAAACATTAAGCCGGGGCCCGGTGCAGCCGGGCCCGGATGGATCAGCGGGCGACTGCGCCCGGGCGGGCCAGGGCCAAGTCGACCATCTGCGGCGCCAGGCCCAGGTAGTTGGCCGGGTCGCACAGGCGCTCGAGGGTGGCCAGTTCGAGCTCGGCAGTGGCTTCACCCTGGGCCTTGAGCGCTTCGAGCAGGCTGATGCCCTGGTCGTTGGCCATGCGGCAGGCGGCGTAGACCACGTCATGCGCCACCTGGCGGCCTAGCGCCGGGGCCAGGCCCATCATCACGGCTTCGGCGACGATCAGGCCCTGGGTCATGTCGAGGTTCTTGCGCATGCGTTCGGTGCGCACGTCCAGGCCTGCCAGCATGAAGCACGCCTGGCCCAGGGAGGCGGCGGTCAGGGCAAAGGCTTCGGGGATGGCGATCCACTCCGCTTGCCACGGGCCGGTGGAGCGTTCGAAGTCCTGGATCATCGCGTCGAGCATCAACCCGGCCTGCTGGCGCACGCCCTTGGCAGCGGCGTACATCAGCTCGCAGGAAATAGGATTGCGCTTCTGCGGCATGGTGCTGCTGGCGCCACGGCCCTTGACGAAGGGCTCGTAGGCCTCGCCCAGTTCGCTGGTCATCATCATCATGATGTCCAGCGCCACCTTGCCCAGCGAGGCGGTGACCAAACCGAGGAAGTTGAGGGTCTCGGCCAGGCCGTCACGGGCCACGTGCCAGGTCGCCTGCGGCACGCCCAGGCCCAGTTCGTCCATCAGCGCGGCCTGCACCTCAAGGCCCTTGTCGCCCAGCGAGGCCAGGGTACCGGCGGCACCGGCGAACTGCCCCACTTCCACGCGCGGACGCAACTGCACAAGGCGCTCGGCGTGGCGGTCGAACATGCTCAGCCACACCGCGCACTTGTAGCCGAAGGTGATCGGCAGCGCGTGCTGCAGGTGGGTGCGGCCGGCCATCGGCGTGTCGCGGTAGCGGGCGGCGAGCGCCGCCAGCAGGCCACGCACGGTCTGCACGTCACGCTCGACGATGACCAGTGCCGCGCGCACCTGCAACACCACGGCGGTGTCCATGATGTCCTGGGTGGTGGCCCCCCAGTGCACGTAGCGGCCGGCGTCACCGCAGAGCTTCGACAGTTGCTCCACCAGCGGCAGGATCGGGTAGCCGACGATTTCGGTCTCATGCTGCATCAAGCCAAGGTCCAGCGACTCGTAGCGCGACAGCTCGGCGATCTGCGCGGCGGCATCGGCCGGGATCACGCCGCAACGTGCCTCGGCCTTGGCCAGGGCCACTTCGACCTCGATGTAGCGCTCGATCAGCGCCCGGTCAGAGAACACCGCACGCATTTCGGCGGTGCCGAACATGTCGCGGAACAGGGTGGAATCGAAAACGGTGGTGGACATGGGCAGGGATCCTGAAATGTTGTTATTGAGCGTACATATTTAATATGTCCGTACATAATTCTTGCCCTGCCGCTGATACACTGTCAACCGGTGAAATTGACGGGGCTGACCGAAGGTATGAACGAAGCGCGATACGCCGTGGTGGCCAGGGACCTGAAAGAGGCCATCGCCAGCGGCCGCTACCCGGTGGGCAGCCTGCTGCCCACCGAATTCGAGCTGTGCGATTTGTATGACGTGAGCCGCCATACCGTGCGCGCGGCAATCAACCAATTGCTCAACCAGGGCATGGTGTCGCGGCGCAAACGGGTCGGGACACGGGTGGAGGCAGCCAGCCCGCAGGGTGGTTATTCGCAGTCGCTGGCCACGGTGGCCGACCTCGCGCACCTGGCCGAGACGCAGCAGCGGGAAATCCAGCGAGTGCGCCACTTCGTCGCCGACCTGGGCGAGGCCGCGCGCCTTGGCCTGGTACCGGGCGAGCACTACTTCTGCGTGTCGAGCATCCGGGTAGACCGCCAGCACCATGCGGCGCCGCTGTGCTGGACCGACGTGTATGCCCAGCGCGACTACGCCGAGGTCATCGAGCTGGCCCAAGAGCACCCCGATCAGCTGATCGCCAGCCTGATCGAGCAGCACTTCGGCCGCGCCATCGCGGTGGTCGACCAGCAGGTGCGGGCCGTACTGATGCCAGCGGAGCTGGCGCGCGAACTCAAGGCCGAAGCCGGCTCTCCCGGCCTCAAGATCCTTCGCCATTACCGTGACGAAGAGGGTCAGTTGATGGCGGTTTCAGAAACTGTGCATCCGGATGACCGCTTTACCCTGGTTACCCAGATGCGTCGGGAAAAAACCCCACCCACGGTTTGAAAGATGGTCGGCAACGGATGCTGGCGAACTGCCCGGTCATCGCTGTAGGCTGCGCGTTTGCCCATGCCCACCAAGGAAGGAACCTGCATGAAGACATTCGATCGCCTGTTGCTCGCCAGCGGCCTGCTGACCCCGTTCTGGCTGCTGATCGGCGTCGCCCTGACCGCCCAGGCCTACCCCGGCTACAGCCATCTGCAACAGGCCATGAGCCAGCTTGGCGCGGTGGACGCCCCCACCCACACGCTCTCGCCATGGATCAACAACTTCCCCCTGGCATTGCTGTTCGCCCTGTTCGCCTGGGGGCTGGCGCGACGTTGGCGGCAATCCAGGCTGGCGCAGCTGAGCGCGCTGCTGATCCTGCTGCACGGCGTGGGCAGCCTGGGCACCGGTTGGTTTGCCTGTGATGCGGGCTGTGCGCCAGTGACACCTTCGCTGTCGCAGCAACTGCACAACCTCAGCGGGTTGCTGATGTTCCTCTCCCTGACCCTGGCCTGTGTGCTGTGGATCGGCCTCGGCCAGCGCCTGGCCCGATCACGCGGCCTGGCCTGGTGGTCGTTGCTGTGCGCCGTGCTGGCGGTGGTCACGGTGCTGCTGATGGCGCGGGCGGCCGAGAGCGGGCAACTGTTCGGTCTGTATCAGCGCCTGAACTACGGGGTCTCGCTGCTGTGGCTGGCGGCCCTGGCCCTGGTGTCGCTGCGAGCCAGCCGCCACAACCCACTGCGCATGGCCATCGCCTGACGGCAAATTGCTGGCCCCCAGGCGTTTGAAGTACGGGCAAACTCCGTTTTCCTTCAGACGCTTAGGACAGCAACATGCGGGTATTTCTAGCAAGCGTAGCCGGCTGCCTGTTGGCCGTCGCCACCTTCGGCGCCCAGGCCCGGGCACTGAGCCAGAACGATCACCAGGTGTGCGGCTGGGGCGCGCAGATCGCCGCCGAGGCCCAGCAGGCCAAGCTTTCGGGGGTCACCTTGTACGCCACGCGCAAGAAGCTGCAGGCCCGCAAGTTCGCCAAACCCTGGATGCGCATGACCGCCTTCGGCATCACCGAGCAGACCTACAACAGCCGCTCGCAACTCAAGCCGGCGGCGATCAAACAGACCTACTATGAGCAGTGTGCTCAGCATGCGCTTGCTAAGAGATAAATCCTTATAAATCAATTATTTATAAGGATATCTAAAAGCGATTTATCCAGATTTTCCACTTCCTGCGCCAATCTGGATAAATCCTTTTAAATCAATTATTTACATGGCAAATGTAATTTAGCATCGAGAATCATGCCGCCATGGCGCGCCATCCTTGAAACGGGCCTCAAGCCACGCCTTGAACGCCCGCATCACCGCCGTGTTCAGCCGCGCCGAAGGCCGCACCAGGTAGATCCCCGCGGCCACATCCAGTTGCCACTCCGGCAGTACCCGCACCAACCGGCCGGCCTGCAGGTCCTCGACCATCAACCAGTCGCCACCGGCGATAATCCCCACGCCCCGCCGCGCCGCCTCCAGCAGCGCCTCGTTGTCGTTGCCGCGCAGGCTGCCAGCGACCTTGACGCTCGCCTGGCGGCCACTGGCGGTGAGGTGCCACTCGGGGAACGAGCGCAGCCCACTGAAGCCCAGGCAGTTGTGGCTGGCCAGGTCGGCCGGCAACTGCGGCGTGCCATGCCGCGCCAGGTAGCCAGGCGCGGCGCAGAGAATGCGCAGGTGCTCGCACAGCTTGCTGGCCACCAGGCGGTTGTCGGCCAGCTCGCCAATACGGATGGCCGCATCGAAACCCTCACCCACCAGGTCGACGAAACGGTCGGCGTACTCGGCGTCAATCGTGACCTGCGGGTGGGCCAGCACGAAGTCCGCCAGCAGCCCGCTCAGCCAGCGCCGGCCCATGGCCGCCGGCAGCGCCAGGCGCAGACGGCCGCGCACCTGTGCGGCGCCCAGTGCAGCCTCCTGCTCGGCCTCGTCGATCAACCGGCTGGCATGGCGCAGGCGCTCCACCAGGCGCTCACCCTCGTCGGTGAAACGCAACTGGCGGGTGGTGCGTTCCACCAGGCGGATGCCCAGACGCTGCTCCAGCGCACCCAGGCGCCGGGACAGCACCGAAGGGTGACGCTCCAGCTGGCGCCCGGCGGCGGCGAATGAACCCTGTTCGTGCAGGGCCAGCAAGGTGGCGAGTTCGTCGGCGCGACGGCTGTCGAAGGGGTCCATGGCAAGGCTCATCCGGGGTCAGGGGGTGAGGATCAGCGCTCCCTCCGACCGGCCCAGTTCCAGGTCTTCATGGGCCTTGGCCACATCGGCCAACGGGTAGCGGCGCCAGATCCGCGGCTGGATGATACCCGCGGCCAGCGCAGCCAGCACGCTTGCCGCGCGGGCCTGGTACTCCTCGGCGGTGCGGGTGTGGGCGGCCAGTGACGGCCGGGTGACGAACAACGAGCCCTTGGCATTGAGCGTGGCGACCTCGATGGCTGCCGGCGCGCCGGAGCTGCCGCCGAACGACACCAGCAGACCGCGCGGGCGCAGGCTGTCCAGCGAAGCTTCGAGCGAGAGGCGCCCGACGCTGTCGTAGACCACGTCCACGCCCTCCCCGGCGGTCAGCTCGCGCACCTCGGCGGCCAGGGTGGCGGCGTTGAACTGCAGCACCTGGTCACACCCTGCGGCCTTGGCCCGGGCCACGCTCTGTGGCCGCGACACCACACCGATGACGGTCGCCCCCAGGTGTTTGGCCCATGGCACCATCAACTGGCCGAGCGCTCCGGCGGCGCCATAGATCAGTACCCGCGTCCCGGGGCCGACCGGGTAGGTGCTGGTCAGCAGGTACTGGGCGGTGATGCCCTTGAACAGGGTCGCGGCGGCCTCCTCCGCGCCCAGGCCCGCCGGCAGCTTCACCAACCGCTCGGCCGGGTACAAGCGTGCGCTGGCGTAGCCGCCAAGCGGGCCGGTGGCATAGCCCACAGAGTCGCCCACCTTCACGTTGGTGACGCCTGCGCCTACTGCGGCCACCCGCCCAGCGCCTTCCAGGCCCAGGCCGCAGGGCAGCGGCAACGGCGCGCCGCCCTTGCGCTGTAGGACGTCCAGCGGGTTGACCCCGATTGCGGTCTGTTCCAGCCATACCTCGCCGGGGCCGGGTTGTTGTACCGGCAGGTCCTGCAGGTGCAGGACTTCGGTGCCGCCGGTCTGCTGCAGGACTATTCGCTTGGCCATGTTCGTTTCCTTGGGTGATTGCAAAGTCAGGCTCAGGCTAGAGTGCTGCAATAGATCGAACAATGAGGCCTGGTGCAGATGATTCGTGCGCCTGAAACAGCAATCGCTCGAATGAGCGTGCCGGTGATCGCCGCAGTGGCGCTGACCACGGCCGAGCGATCAGCGCTTGCGCGCCACCACGCCGTAAAGCATGTCGCCGATATAGATTCCGGTACTGGCCTGGCGCTCAGCATCCAGCCGTGACTGCAGGGTTTCGATACCTACCTGGCGGGCACTGGCCACGCCCTGTTCGATAATCCGCGGCAGGCAGGCGCGCACGATATCAGCCAGGGCGTAGCGGCTGTCGGGCGTCTGCACCAGGCATTCGGCGCGCAGGTCATCCACCGCAAGCCCGGCCTGGCTGAAGATGCGGTGCAGGTTGAAGCCGATGTGCAGGTCGGCGCCCTCTTGCGCCAGCATGCGCTGCAGCCACTGCTGGGCCTTGCGGTGCAAGGGGAAAGGTTCGAGGCTGGCCGGCGTCAGGCTGGCGTCGTGCTCCTGGAACACCATCACGCCACCTGGCAGCAGGTGCCGGGCCAGCCCCCGCACGGCCTTGAGCGCATCCGCCTGGTACATCAGCACCCGGCGCCCGACGATGGCGTCGAACAGCCCCAGCGAAGCAGGCAGCGCGTGCAGATCGGCGTGGATAAACTCAGGCGGCGCAGCGCCCTTCGGCACCTCGCGTTGCCGAGCGCTCTCCAGCGCCCCGGCCGCCTGGTCAACGCCCACCACAGCGCCATCGCCATCCACCAGGCGGGCCAGCAGCAGGCTCACGTCGCCGCTGCCGCAACCGACATCCAGCACACGCATGCCGGGGCCGATTCCGGCGTCGAGCAACAACCGCGTGGTGAAATCCGCTTTCGCAAGTGCCATGCCATGCTCCTTAGCGAGGACGTGCCAGTGTGCCGAGCAACGGCCCCCTGACACAAGGCGGATCTGGCCTATCCTTGTGCCACCCACGCCCACCGGAGCCCTTGCATGCCAGCCCCACAAGACCCGCTGCTGCGCAGTTGGCAGCAAAATGCCCAGGCCTGGATCGACGCCGTGCGTGGCGGCGCCATCGAGTCCCGCCGCCAGGTTACCGACCAGGCCATGCTCCTCGCCGTGCTCGGCCGTCAGCCGGCGCGGGTGCTCGACCTGGGCTGCGGCGAAGGTTGGCTGTTGCGGGCACTGCACAACCGGGGTGTCGAAGCGGTCGGGGTGGATGGCGACGCAACCCTGGTGGCTGCCGCGTATGCGGCGGGCTCGCCCGCGGTACACCTGGCCACCTACGAGCAACTGGCCGCGAGGCAGGTGGACATCGGCCACGACTACTCGCTGGTCTGCGCCAACTTCGCCCTGCTGCACCAGGACATCATCCCATTGCTGACAGCCCTGCACGGGCTGCTGCAAGCGCAGGGAACGCTGGTGATCCAGACCCTGCATCCGTGGACAGCCGCCGCTGGCGACTATCAGGATGGCTGGCGCGAAGAAACGTTCTGCGGGCTCGATGGCGACTGGCAACCGATGCCCTGGTATTTCCGTACCCTGGCCAGCTGGTTGAAGGCGCTGCAGATGGCCGGCTTCAGCCTGCTCGAACTGCAGGAACCGCAACATCCGCAGCAGCGGCTGCCGCAGTCGCTGCTGCTGGTTGCGCAACGCACCTGACAAGGCGCCCGGGCGTTCCGTTTGCGACAGCAAGCGCCCCGGCGTCTTGCTCCACCCCCGTGCCTGCCGCTAGCCTGCGCTGCCCTGCCCCGGACGGACCCTGCTGCCCATGCAACCCCGCGACCTTGCCGCCTACCTGTTCCTGGCCATCGCCTGGGGCTTTTCTTTCCTGGTCATCCTCAAGGTGGTGCATGCCTTTGGCTGGGTGGGTGCGGTCAGCCTGCGCGCACTGATCGCCGCAGGCACCCTGGCCGCGCTGGCCGCCCTGCTTGGCCGTACGCTGCGCCTGCGGCCACTGCTCAGGCCGCTGCTGGTGGTGGGCGCTACCACCGTGGCCGGGCAACTGATCGGCCTATCCTATGCCACACCGCGTATCGGCACCGCCATGGCGGCGATTATCGTCGCGACCATTCCGCTGTTCTCGATGATCATCGGCCGCCTCTGGGGGCTGGAGAAGATCAGCCTGCAAGGGCTGGCCGGGCTGCTGCTGGGCCTGCTCGGCATCATCCTGCTGGTAGGCTTCCCGGCACAGGAGGTCAACGAAGACTTCGTCCACGGCTGTATCGCCTCGTTGGGCGGCTGCCTGTGCGCGGCGTTCGGCAGCAACTATGCCAGCCTGCACCTGCGCGGCCAGGATCCGTGGACAGTGACTGGCGGCGCATTCCTCGCGGGCGGCCTGCTGACCTTGCCGTTGCTGGTGCTGGTCCCGATGCCGGGCGTTCCGCAGGCCGCGGACTGGCTTTACCTGGGCATCAGTGGCGCGGTAATGAGCGCCACCACCTATGTGCTGTATTTCGGTCTGGTGGCCCGCATCGGCGCCACCCGCACCATCAGCGTCGAGTTCGTGGTGACCTTGGTCGCCGTGCTGGTCGGGGCGTTGTTCCTCGGCGAGGCGCTGAGCTGGCTGCAAGCCTGCGGTGGCCTGGTGATCCTGTTCGGCTGCATGTTGGTGCTTGGCCTGCTGCCCGGCAAGGGCCCGCGTCTGCCCAGTTGACTCGACCGCCAGGCTACTGCCGGGCGGAAACGGCCTGCACGGCAGGGTCTTGCGGCGGCGTCAGGCGCAGCACACGGTCGCGACCACCCTCGGCAAGCAGATAACCGCCGCTGCCGTCGGGCACGATCGCCTGCGGTGCCTTGAGAAAACTGAGCACGGTATGGCGCGATCCATCGCCATCGACGCGCAGCAGCCGAGCACGGTGGGTGGAGTCCTCAGTGATCCACAGGCCGCGTGCATCGCAGAGCAGAAACGTGGGGTTGCGCAAACCTTCGACCACCACGGGGTCCTGGCCATCGTCGCCGAGCGCCCGAATCTTGCCGCTGGCCTTTTCGGTGTAGAGCAGGCGCCCGTCGTTGCAACGGGTCAGCCCTTCGGTTTCGGTCAGGCCCGAGCGCAGCACATCCAGCTGGCCGCTGCGCCAGTCGTAGCGCATCAGCCGGCCATCACCCTTGCGGTCTTCAATCGCGTAAAGGTGTTCGCCATCGTTGTACAGGCCTTGCACATTGTTGCCTTGGAACAAGGGCATGACCTGGCCATTGCGCGACAGGCTGACCGGCGCCTCGCCCACCTCCTGGCTGAACACCCAGCCGCCCTCCACGGCGACCATGCCATCGGGTTTGGACAAGCCTTCGACCAGTACCACGCGATTACCGTCGGCGTCGATCTTGATGATGCTGCCTTTGCCACCGTTGAGCTCGCGGCTCACCAGCAGGCTGCCGTCGGCCTGGGGCAGCAACGAGGCGGCCTTGTCCAGTGCGCCGTGCAACACCTGCACGCGCCAGCCATCGGCGGCCTGCACCGGGTAGAAACTTTGCCAGGCGAAAAAACCCAGGGTGCTGGCCACCAGCCCTGCACTGGCGGCCAAGGCCAGGCGGACGCCGCGCTTGCGCAGAACATGCATCATCGATTCAGCTCCTGGGAAGTGGCGAGATCGTAGCAAGGGCATGTGAAAAATATGTCAAGTGCCAGGGTTCGGCCTGGCTCAAAGATAATTAATGGATATAAAAATAACCAAACAATCTAACTGAATGGAATAAACAAATTGAAATAACCCCTGCCAGCTCCGTAGGCTGAAACCACGCTTTCCCGCCTATTCAAGGAGCCCTCACCGTGCCTTCCCGTGCCTTCTCCCCCCTGCGTCGCCTGCTGATCGGCGGCCTGCTGGCCAGCGTTGCCAGCGCCCTCTTGCCTTGGTCGAACGCGGTTGCCGACGATGGCAAGACCCTGCGTATCGGTTACCAGAAGTTCAACAGCATCAACATTCTCAAGGGCAGCGGTGCCCTGGAAAAAGCCCTGGCACCCCAGGGGGTGAAGGTCAGCTGGCATGAGTTCGCCGCCGGCCCGCAACTGCTCGAAGCGCTGAGCACTGGCGCCATCGACCTGGGCCACGCCGCCGACGCGCCTTCGGTGTTCGCCCAGGCCGCCGGCAAACCAGTGGTCTACCTGGCCGCCGAGCAGCCCTACCCGCGCGGCATCGGCCTGGTGGTGCGCGAGCAGGACCAGATCACCTCGGTCGCCCAGCTCAAGGGCCAGCGCGTGGCCACCGGCCGCGGCTGGAACGCCCAGTACCTGCTGGCCGTGGCCCTGGAGCAGGCCGGCCTGAGCTACCAGGACATCACCCCGGCCTACGTCAACAACGCCGCCGATGCCGTCGCCGCGCTGCAGTCGGGCAGCGTGCAGGCCGTGACGCTGTGGGACCCGTTCCTGGCTGCCGCCGAAGCGCAGCCGGGCCTGAAGAACCTGCGTGACGGCAGCGGGCTGTCCAACAACCGCACCTTCTATCTGTCCACCGCCGACTTCGCCGACCAGCACCGCGCGCTGCTCAAGACCTTCTTCGGCGAGCTGGCCAAGGTCAGCCAATGGGCCAACGCCCAGCCCGGCGAAGTCGCCAGCCTGCTGGCGCCGCAACTGGGGATCGGTGCCGACGTGCTCAAGACCGCCAGCGAGCGGCGCAACTACAACGCCGTGGCCATCACCCCGCAGATCGTCGCCGAACAGCAGAAGCTGGCCGACACTTTCCAGGGGCTGGGGCTGATCCCGCGCAAGCTGAACGTCGCCGAGGCGGTTTACCCGGCCTCTGTGCTGCCCTGACAGGGATGCCTTGCGAGGTGATTGGGGTGAGGGCTCGAAGTGTTCGACGAGAGCCTTTCTGCGCCTACAAGATCGAGCGCCGCCCGCGCGGCGCATCGCGGGGCAAGCCCGCTCCCACATTTGTTTCGGGCCAGTCTTTCCTGTGCCATCACCTGGTCCGCCTTGTTGGTACGACGCGGTTCTGGCGTGGTCGCTAACGCTGCTTCACATGACTCAAGGCATGCACCAAGGCAGGCGCCGGTACTTCCACAGGACTAATTGGCCCGAAACAGATGTGGGAGCGGGCTTGCCCCGCGATGCGCCGCGCGGGCGGCGCTCGATCTCACAGGCGCTGCAACCCTTTCGCCGAACCCTTGCAGCCCTCACACAATCTCATTCAAAGACCTTGAAAGGCATGCCCCTGACAAGGAGGTAACGATGCCCCGCCCGATCCGCTTCAACGCCTTCAGCATGAACGCCGCCAGCCACCAGTCGCCCGGCCTGTGGCGCCATCCACACAACACCAGTGTCGCGTTCAACCGCCTGGACTACTGGACCGACCTGGCCCGCCTACTGGAACGCGGCCTGTTCGACGCGCTGTTCATCGCCGACGTGCTGGGTATCTACGACGTCTACCAGGGCGGCCCCGAGGCGGCCCTGCGCGGCGGCGTGCAGGTGCCGGTCAATGACCCGCTGCTGCTGGTGCCGGCCATGGCCGGGGTCACGCAACACCTGGGCTTCGGCGTGACCTTTTCGTTGACCTATGAGCACCCGTATCCCTTCGCCCGGCGCATGTCCACCCTCGATCACCTGAGCAATGGCCGGGTCGGCTGGAACATCGTCACCGGCTACCTCGACAGCGCCGCGCGCAACCTGGGCCTGCCCCGGCAGCTCGGCCACGACCAACGCTATGACCTGGCCGAAGAATACCTGCAGGTGCTGTACAAACTCTGGGAGCAGAGCTGGGAAGACGATGCGGTGCTGCTGGAGCGTGAAACCGGGCGCTATATCGAGCCCAGCCGGGTACACCCGATCAACCACCACGGCGAGCACTTCCAGGTGCCCGGCATGCACCTGTGCCAACCCTCGCCACAGCGCACCCCGGTGCTGTTCCAGGCCGGCGCCTCGGCACGCGGCCAGCAGTTCGCCGCACGGCACGCCGAGTGCGTGTTCATCAGTGGCCCGACGCCCGCAGTATTGCGCCGCTATGCCGACGGCATTCGCCAGGCCAGCGAGGTGGCCGGGCGCGGGCGTGACGAGGTACTGATCTATGCGCAGGCACTGCTGATCGTCGGGGCTACCCGCGAGCAGGCCGAAGCGCGCTTCGCCGAATACCGCCGCTATGTAGACCTCGACGCTGCCCTGGCGCTGCTGTCGGGCTGGACCGGCATCGACTTCGCAGGCCTGGACCCCGACGCGCCCATTGAATATGTGGAGAATGACGCCGGCCGCGCCGCCCTGGCGGCGTTCACCGCCGCCGACCCGAACCACCGCTGGACCGTGCGCGAGGCCGCTGAGTTCGTTGGCCTGGGTGGGCGCGGCCCGGTGCTGGTGGGCAGCGCCAGCGAGGTGGCCGACCAGCTGGAGCAGTGGCTGGACCAGACCGGCGTCGACGGTTTCAACCTCACCTATGCGGTGCAACCGGACGATCTGGCCCATGTGGTCGAGCTGTTGGTGCCCGAACTGCAACGCCGCGGCCGCTACCCCACCGCCTACGAGGACGGCACCTTGCGCCACAAGCTGTTCGGCCACGGCGACCGCTTGCCGGCGGAGCATGTCGGGCGCCAGGTACGCATTCAGTAAGCAAATACCTGGTATTTCAACATTTAATTTGTGGATGGCGCGGACAGGCTCTTATGCTGTCCCGGCATCCCCTGCACGCACCGGCCGGTGTGGTCAAAGGCATGGGGAGAGAACAACAAGTCGAGACCGTTCATGTCGAAACCATCCTACTTCGCCCCCCACGGTGGGCACCCGGCTCAGACCGAGCTGCTGACTGACCGTGCCATGTTCACCGAAGCCTATGCCGTCATCCCCAAAGGCGTGATGCGTGACATCGTCACCAGCCACCTGCCGTTCTGGGACAAGATGCGCATGTGGGTCATCGCCCGCCCGCTGACCGGTTTTGCCGAAACCTTCTCGCAGTACATCGTCGAAGTCGCCCCGGAAGGCGGCAGCGAGCGCCCTGAGCTGGACCCGAACGCCGAAGCGGTACTGTTCGTGGTCGAAGGCCAGATCGACATCACCGTCGAAGGCAAGCACCACACCCTGGTCCCAGGCGGCTACGCCTTCCTGGCCCCGGGCGCCGAGTGGAGCCTGCGCAACAACAGCCAGGCCAACGTCACCTTCCACTGGCTGCGCAAGCACTACCAGAAAGTCGAAGGCCTGCCGGTGCCGGAGTCGTTCGTCACCCACCGCGACAACGCCACCGTCATCGAGATGCCGGGCACCGAAGGCGCCTGGAAGACCACTCGCTTCGTCGACATGGCCGACATGCGCCACGACATGCACGTCAACATCGTGACCTTCCAGCCGGGCGGCGTGATCCCGTTCGCCGAAACCCACGTCATGGAACACGGCCTGTATGTCCTGGAAGGTAAAGCGGTGTACCGCCTGAACCAGGACTGGGTCGAGGTCGAGGCCGGCGACTTCATGTGGCTGCGCGCCTTCTGCCCGCAGGCCTGCTACTCCGGCGGCCCGGGCCCGTTCAGCTACCTGCTGTACAAAGACGTCAACCGCCACGTGCACCTGACCCTCAACCCGCAGCGTTGAGTTCAGGTTGATGGTTGCAAAGCCCGCCTTGATGGCGGGCTTTGTTTTTGTGGCCATACTTGCAGCTTGCCCTTGCTGCGACCACCGATCATGCCCCTCTCCCGCCTTCTGATTGCCCTGCTGCTGTCGCTACCGGCCCCGCTGCTGGCCGCCGACGACTGGCAACTGGCCTATGACCGCGAGGGTATCCGCGTCTACCTGAGTAGCGTCGCCGGCTCCCCGTACCAGCAGTTCCGTGGCGTCAGCACCATGAATGCCAGCGTGCGCACGCTCACCGACCTGCAGGAAAACCTGCGGGTGGCGTGCAAATGGCTGTATGCGTGCGAGCAGATGCGCCTGCTGGACGTGGAAGGCGACAGCACCTGGGTGTACCTCACCACCAACCTGCCGTGGCCCACGCTGCCGCGGGACATGGTGCTCAAGGTCAGCACCGAACGGCTGGACGACGGCACGCTGGTACGCCACCTCAGCGCCGACCCAGGCAGGGTACCCGAAGAGCCGGGGCTAATTCGCGTAAAGCGCATCAACGGGGAATGGATCATGAAGCCGGTGGGTGCAAAGCGGACCGAGGTGACCTATCAACTGCAGGCTGATCCAGCCGGGGATGTACCGGGCTGGCTGGCCAACCGGTTCGTGGTGGATGCGCCGGTGGTGACGCTGCGCACGTTGCGTGCGGTGGCCGAACGGCAGCGTTGAGCGCGCTGCTTACATGGACCTATGAAAGCATCGCGGGGCAAGCCCGCTCCCACGCAATCTGAAAAGATGGCGTGGGAGCGGCGGTGCGCCGATGCGACTTGCCCCGCGATTAGTCACAATGCCGACCTTTGGGTGATCCCTCGATCAGTCAGCCAAACGCCAGGTGGTCGCGCCTTTGCTGTCTTCCAGCACCACCCCCATGGCGGTGATCTGGTCGCGGATGCGGTCCGACTCGGCCCAGTTCTTGTCGGCCCGCGCCTGCAGGCGCGCCTGGATCAAGGCTTCCACTTCGGCGGCGTCGACCTTGCCTTCGGCCCCTGCGCGCAGGAAGTCGTCGGCGTCCAGTTGCAGCACACCCAGCACATCGCCCAGCTCACGCAGACGACCAGCCAGGCCAGCAGCGGCCTCTGGGTCGCTTTCACGCAGGCGGTTGATCTCGCGCACCAGGTCGAACAGCACGGCGCAGGCTTCGGGGGTGCCGAAGTCGTCGTTCATCGCGGCGCTGAAGCGCTCGACGAACTCATCACCGCCTTTGGCCGCCACCCGCGGCAGACCGCGCAGGGCGTGGTAGAAGCGCTCCAGTGCGCCTTTGGAGTCGCGCAGGCTGTCTTCGGAGTAGTTGATCGCGCTGCGGTAGTGGCTGGCCACCAGCAGGTAACGCACTACCTCCGGGTGGTACTTGTCGAGCACGTCGCGGATGGTGAAGAAGTTGTTCAACGACTTGGACATCTTCTCGCCATTAATACGGATCATGCCGCAGTGCATCCAGGCGTTGGCGTACTGCTTGCCGGTGGCTGCCTCGCTCTGGGCGATCTCGTTCTCGTGGTGCGGGAACTCCAGGTCGCTGCCGCCGCCGTGGATGTCGAAGCTCTCGCCCAGGCAGCAGGTGGACATCACCGAGCACTCGATGTGCCAGCCCGGACGGCCAGGCCCCCAGGGCGAATCCCAGTAGGGTTCGCCCGGCTTGACGCCCTTCCACAGCACGAAGTCCAGCGGGTCCTGCTTGGCTTCGTCGACTTCGATGCGTGCGCCGATGCGCAGGTCTTCGATCTTCTTGCGCGACAGCTTGCCGTAGCCGACGAACTTGCCGACGCGGTAGTACACGTCGCCATTGCCCGGGGCGTAGGCGTAACCCTTGTCGATCAGGGTCTGGATCATCGCGTGCATGCCGGGGATATGGTCGGTGGCACGGGGTTCCAGGTCGGGCTTGAGGATGCTCAGGCGGCGCTCGTCCTCGTGCATCGCATCGATCATGCGCGCGGTCAGGGCATCGAACGACTCGCCGTTCTCGTTGGCGCGGTTGATGATCTTGTCGTCGATGTCGGTGATGTTGCGCACATAGGTCAGCTCATAGCCGCTTTTGCGCAGCCAGCGGGTGACCAGGTCGAAGGCCACCATGCTGCGGCCGTGGCCCAGGTGGCAATAGTCGTACACGGTCATGCCGCACACGTACATGCGCACCTTGTTGCCATCGAGCGGCTTGAAGGCTTCCTTGGTCTTGGTCAGCGTGTTGTAGATGTTGAGCACGGCGGTTCCTCAGCTACCCCAGGAGTCACGCAGGGTGACGGTGCGGTTGAACACCGGGCGACCCGGCTGGCTGTCTTTCAGGTCGGCGCAGAAGTAGCCTTCGCGTTCGAACTGGAAGCGGTCTTCAGCTTGAGCCTGGCCCAGCGATGGCTCGGCGCGGCAGCCGGTCAGGACCTGCAGCGAATCGGGGTTGATGTTGTCGAGGAAGCTGCCGCCATCTTCGGTCTTTTCCGGGTTGGCGGAGCGGAACAGGCGGTCGTACAGGCGCACTTCGCACTCGACGCTGCCTGCGGCCGGCACCCAGTGGATCACGCCCTTGACCTTGCGGCCTTCGGGGTTCTTGCCCAGGGTGTCCGGATCGTACGAGCAGCGCAGCTCGACGATGTTGCCGTCGGCGTCCTTGATCGCCTCGTCGGCGCGGATCACGTAGCTGCCGCGCAGGCGCACTTCACCGGCCGGCTCCAGGCGCTTGTAGCCCTTCGGCGGCTCTTCCATGAAGTCGTCGCGGTCGATGTACAGTTCGCGGGCGAACGGCAAGACGCGTACACCCATGTCTTCCTTGGGGTGACGCGGCAGTTCGAGCTGCTCGACCTGGCCCTCTGGATAGTTGGTGATGACCACTTTCAGCGGGCGCAGCACGCACATGGCGCGTGGTGCGGTGCGGTCGAGGTCGTCGCGGATGCTGAACTCGAGCATCGCCATGTCGACCACGCCGTCGGAACGGTTGGTGCCGATCATTTCGCAGAAGTTGCGGATCGATGCCGGGGTGTAGCCACGGCGGCGGAAGCCCGACAGGGTCGACATGCGCGGGTCATCCCAGGCGCTGACGTGCTTCTCGTCCACCAGTTGCTTGAGCTTGCGCTTGGACGTGATGGTGTAGTTCAGGTTCAGGCGGCTGAACTCGTACTGGCGCGGGTGCGCCGGTACCGGCAGGTTGTCGAGGAACCAGTCGTACAGCGGGCGGTGGCCTTCGAACTCCAGGGTGCAGATCGAGTGGGTGATGCCTTCGATGGCATCGGACTGCCCGTGGGTGAAGTCGTAGTTCGGGTAGATGCACCACTTGTCACCGGTCTGGTGATGGTGGGCATGGCGGATGCGGTACAAGATTGGGTCGCGCAGGTTCATGTTCGGCGAGGCCATGTCGATCTTGGCCCGCAGCACGCGCTCGCCGTCCTTGAACTCGCCGGCCTTCATACGGGCGAACAGGTCGAGGTTCTCTTCGACGCTGCGCTCGCGGAACGGGCTGTTCTTGCCCGGCTCGGTCAGGCTGCCACGGTATTCCTTGGCCTGATCAGGGGTCAGGTCGCAGACATAGGCCTTGCCACGCTTGATCAGTTCAACGGCCCAGTCGTGCAGCTGGTCGAAGTAGTTGGAGGCATAGCGCACCTCGCCGGCCCAGTCGAAGCCCAGCCATTTCACGTCGCTCTGGATGGCGTCGATGTATTCCTGGTCTTCCTTGGCCGGGTTGGTGTCGTCGAAGCGCAGGTGACAGACACCGCCGAATTCCTTGGCCAGGCCGAAGTTGACACAGATCGACTTGGCATGACCGATGTGCAGGTAGCCGTTGGGCTCTGGCGGAAAACGGGTGACGATGCTGCTGTGCTTGCCCGCGTCCAGGTCGGCCTGGATGATCGGCCGCAGGAAGTTCACAGGGACGGCGGGGGCGCCTTTGGCAGCGGCGTTGGGCGCGTTGTCGGCAGTGGGCTTGCTCATAGTGTCCTTGAATGCAGGTAGCTGGCCTGGGTAGGCCGATTGAAACAAAGGGCCTATCATAGCCGAAGCAGTCAAGCTGCTGACAGCCGGGCGCGGACAAACTGACGCGATTTGCGCAGCTATTTGTCGCAGCCGCCGGTCTAAACCGGCAGAATGGCCGCCGCGCACCTTGTGGCATGTGCCGCGGCCTGCTGATCCTGCGTCAGCTAACCCGAGCGCCCTGCGCCCCCTATTCCCGATGCCTTGAGAGCGAACTTAAGCATGTCCAAAGTCAAACTGAGCACCAACCACGGCGACATCGTCATCGAGCTGAACGCCGAAAAAGCCCCGCTGACCGTTGCCAACTTCCTGGCTTACGTTGAAGCCGGCCACTACAGCAACACCGTGTTCCACCGCGTGATCAAGGGCTTCATGATCCAGGGCGGCGGTTTCGAGCCAGGCATGAACGAAAAGCGCGACAAGCGTGCCAGCATCCAGAACGAAGCCGACAACGGCCTGAAGAACGACAAGTACACCATCGCCATGGCCCGTACCATGGAGCCGCACTCGGCCTCCGCGCAGTTCTTCATCAACGCCTCCAACAACGATTTCCTCAACCACAGCGGCAAGAATGTCCAGGGCTGGGGCTACGCCGTGTTCGGTAAAGTGACCGAAGGTACCGAGGTTGTCGACGCCATCGAAAAAGTCACCACCGGTTCCAAGGCTGGCCACCAGGACGTACCGAAAGAAGACGTGATCATCGAGAAAGCCGAGATCATTGAGTGATTCTGCTGATCTCCGATCTGCACCTGCAAGAAGAACGCCCGGACATTGTCCGGGCGTTTCTTGATCTGCTCGACGGCCGCGCCCGTCACGCCAAGGCGCTGTACATCCTTGGCGACTTCTTCGAGGCATGGATCGGCGACGATGCCATGACCCCGTTCCAGCAGTCGATCTGCCAGGCCCTGCGCCAACTGAGCGACAGCGGCACGGCGGTGTACCTGATGCACGGCAACCGCGACTTCCTGATCGGCCAGGCTTTCTGCGAAGCCGCTGGCTGCACCCTGCTGGCCGACCCCAGCGTGGTCGAGCTGGGTGGCGAGCAGGTATTGCTGATGCATGGCGATACCCTGTGCACCCGCGACCTGGCCTACATGAAGCTGCGCCGCTACCTGCGCAATCCGCTGACGCTGTGGATCCTGCGGCACCTGCCGCTGTCCACGCGGCACAAACTGGCGCGCAAGCTGCGCAGTGAAAGCCGCTCGCAGACACGCATGAAGGCCACCGAGATCGTCGACGTGACCCCGGAGGAAGTGCCCAAGGTGATGGCCGCCCATGGCGTACGCACCCTGGTGCATGGCCACACGCACCGCCCGGCGATCCACAAGCTGGTGGTCGATGGGCAACCGGCGCGGCGGATCGTGCTGGGCGATTGGGATCGGCGTGGCTGGACGCTGCAGGTGGATGACCAGGGCTTTCAGTTGGCCCCGTTCGATTTCGCCTGAACCCCTATCGCCGGCAAGCCGGCTCCCACAGGGATGATGCATGGCTTGCGTTCATCCGGTCGGTGTGGGAGCCGACTTGCCGGCGATGAGGCCAGCCCAGACACTGCAAAACGGTTGCTCCCACAGGGTGGTGTCCATCCTGTGGGTGCTGGTCGGTGATGAGCCTCACCGCGCTACTGAGCGCTGACCACCGCCGCCCTGTCCTTCTCACTGATCACATACTGCCGATACTGCGGATCCGCCTTGATCTGCGCCTCGCTGAACGGGATCACCGACAGCTGCTTGGCGGCAAAGGCGCGGGTCTGGTCACCGGCATGGGCCGAAGCCGCCTCGCTGGACAGTGAAAACGCCAACAAGCCCTGGGCCTGGGGCCCCTGCTCGGTGAAACTGACCACCTGCAGGTAGCTGGAGCCGCTGACCACCAGGCGCTTGCCCGGTGCGACCGGCACACTGAGCATGGCGTTATACACCCCCAACTCCTGCGGGCCGCCAGGCACCGGCGTGCCGTCGCTGGCCTGCTGGATCTGCCCCCAACGCTGCTCGGCAGCGATGCCGGCTTTGCCAACCTGGGCCAACGAGGCCAGCGCAGCCTGGTGCAACAGTTTGCCCACCGCCGCCTGCTCCACTGCCAGGCCACGAGGGGTATGCAGTGGGTCGGCCGGATCGAACGCCACTCGCCAGCTTTCGCGATGTTCGGCCAGCGCGCCGGCGATGTTCTCGAAGTGCACCAGGCCGATCCCGGCCTCCAGGTCAGCCTTGCCATTCCAGGCCTGCAGGCTGGTGCATACCGCCGCGACATCCGCCGGCGCGCCTTTGCACCATTGCAGCAGGTCGGGCAACAGCAGGCTGGCCAGGTAGACCTCGTCATCGAACACCATGCGCTTCAGGGCATCGCCGTCCAGCTTGGCGCTGCCTTGCAGGCGCTGCAGGGCGAAACGGCTGCGCATGCCCAGCGGTTGTTCGGCACGGCTTTGCAGCGGCGAGAAACCGGCCAATGGCTGAGCAGGGTTGGCCAACCAGGCCGAGTCATTGGAATGCTGCACGAAGTCGCTGCGTACCAGGCTCGGTTGCAGGCGCGCCGGGAAGATCCCCGGTTGTGCGGCCTGGGCGTCTACCTTCCACTGGCAGGCGCTGCGCGAGCCGTCCAGCACCACCACCGGCTCGGTGACGCCAGGGTTGCCGCAACGGGCCAGCAGCTCTTCGTCGACATAAGGCACCACTGACTGATTCAGGTACAGCGCCTGCCCCGCTGCGTCGACCGCCAGGGTGTTGACCCAAGGGATACCCTGCAACTGCGCCACCGACGCTTGCAACGCGCCCAGGCTGTCGGCGCGGTTGATCCGATACCACTGTTGCAGCACCCGGGTGTTTTCCAGGTTGGCGTCACGCAGCGCATAGGCCGCCTGATTGTCCCAGTCCAGCCGGCCGGGCCACTGCACCACCGGGCCGAACTTCGACAGGTAGATGGGCCGTTCGACCTGCTGCAGCGCGCCGCCCTCGCCTTTCACCGTGACGCTGACCTTCTGCTGTTCAAGCGGCAGCGACTGGCCATCGAGCAGGTAACGGGTCGGGTCTTTCGGGTCGAGTTGCAGGCGGTACACGGTGAAATGCTTCGACGTGTCTACGGTGTGGGTCCAGGCCAGGTGCTTGTTGAAACCGATGTTGACCACCGGCAGGCCCGGCAACGCCGCCCCCATGACATCCAACTGCCCGGGGATGGTCAGTTGCATCTGGTAGAAGCGCATGCCGCCTACCCAGGGGAAATGCGGGTTGGCCAACAACAGGCCGCGGCCATTGGCCGAGCGCTGCGCGCCCACCGCAACGGCGTTGCTGCCACGGCTCATGGCGAACTGTTGCTGCCGGGCCAGGGCCACGCTGTAGTCGACCGTGGGCCGCTGCGCCGCAAGGTTGGGCGGGGTCGCCGCCACCACGGCCTCGGCGAATTGGCCTACGCCACCTTCGGCCAACAAGCGGCGGGTCAACTTGACCAGGTCCAGGCTGGTGATCGGCCGCACCCAGTCGCCCGCCCCGCACTCGGCAGGCAGGCCTTGAGCCCGACGCTCGCCCAGGGCGCGGTTATAGCCGCGGGCATACCCCTCCAGCAGGTCGCGCACCGCTGCCGGTTGGGCCTGCAGGAAGCCGTTGACTGCGACAGGGTTGTTGAGCCAGGTGAAGAACAGGTCGCTGGCGAGGTTGTCGCGCTGCTCCACGGTCTTGCCGTCACCCCCGAAGTAGCGGGAGCGCTCGCCGTTGACCGTCAGCACCTCGTTGGCCAGCAGGCACAGATTGTCCTGGGCGTAGGCATAGCCGATGCCATAGCCCAGGCCACGCTCGTCATTGGCCAGGATGTGCGGCACACCAAAGCTGGTGCGGCGGATCTGCGCAGAGGCTTCGCCGCTAGCCTCGCGCGCCTGCGCCAGCAGGCTGGAGGCGACCAGGGCGGCGGCAAGGCCAAGGCGCAGGGTAGGACGCGAAAGAGGGATCACAGGCACTCCTCGTGCAATCGGGGGTTATCCCGATCAGACGAATGGCCGGATGAAAATTTTACGCCCTCTTGCCTGCTGCAACGTCTTCAACAAGGCGTGTCAGATTTTTTTACCGAGGGACTGCAGTTTTGCCGTTCTCGTTCGTCTTAATAGGTGAGAGAGGCAACAACGATGAATCCGCTGCGGTCGATGAAAAGGAGCATTCGCATGTACAACCCACAACCTTCGCTGCCGGCGGCGCGCAGCCCGGTCAGCACGCCCTGCGCACAGGAAGTGCGCACCGGCAACGAGCAGATTCGCGAGCTGCTGCGCGTCTACGGGCTGCGTACCAGCCTGATCCGTCTCAAAGT
The DNA here is from genome assembly GCF_049310485.1 of Pseudomonas sp. GZD-209. Classification (NCBI taxonomy): domain Bacteria; kingdom Pseudomonadati; phylum Pseudomonadota; class Gammaproteobacteria; order Pseudomonadales; family Pseudomonadaceae; genus Pseudomonas; species Pseudomonas sp. GZD-209. Next base: position 8,913 of record NZ_JBMOWQ010000001.1, on the reverse strand, counting down.
CATCGACGCCCTGCACAGCGCCGATCGCAACGGCCGCAGCATTGGCGTGCGTGGTGTTCACGCGCACCTTGAGCAGCTGGACATTCCGTTGTCGTTCCTCAGCGTGCGCGAGGTGCTCAAGCGGCTGTGCACCGAAGGTGTCATCAGCCTGGGCAACGACAAGTGCTACAGCCTCGAGCCCCAGGCCCGCGCCGTACTCGAGCAGCCCACCTTGCGTTGAGCGTACGGCCGGCCATGATCCGCCGGCCGGCCCGCCTCAGGGCTTGACCTTGCGCCGCAGGATCCCGTTGATCACCACTACGACCACCGCAACGGCGATGGCGATGAACTGGAATGTCTGCTCGCTGATGGTGCCCTGCTTCTGCAGGTGACTCAGGCCGAGCATGATCCCCAGTACCACCAGGATGATCAGGATCGAATATTTCAGGCGCTGCACATGTGTCATCGGGAGTTCCTTGCGACATCGGGGACATGAGGCTCCCTTGGAGCCGGCGTCATGATACCTCGCTGCCATTTCCCACGCTGATTTTCCTTCCGACCTACGACGCATGCCTCCCAGCAGTATCAGATTCGCTGCTTGCCTGACGCAAAATTACCTCGCCGATCAACGCCCGGACACCTGGGAATATTGTTCCCCTGCAATTGCATGGGGTGATGCACCCAAACTGCCACCATGGAAGGTCTTCTCCCGGACTTTTGGGGCCTGTAGCGCAAGGGTGAAGAATTTTCATACAGCGATTATCGCGTTTGCTTTCAATCATCGTGCCGACAAGGCTACAAGCACCGGTCCGATTCGCGCCTAGCGACCCTTTCTGATGCTGTTTGAAAATCGAGGCGAGCCAAGCGCCCAGCCGCGCCATGGCAACCCTCGGTGTGTGGTCGATACACAGGCCACGCGTCAAACGATCCCACAGCTCAAGGATGCCTTGCGTGGACATGCCAGACCTGAACAACATCGAAGTTACTCAACTGCCGCAATCGCTGCAGGTGCTGATCGAATGCATCGGCCTCGAAAATGCCTACCAGCTCACCTGTGCGTTCGGCGGGCGTCCCAAGTACATCCCCAAACACCGCTCACGTACCAAATTGGCAGATGTCTTGCCGCCCGAAGCGCTCGACGCGCTGATCAAGCGCTTTGCCGGCCTGGCGCTGGAAATCCCCAAAGCCGACCACTTTCAGCGCCAGCTGCGCAACCAGCAGATTCAGAAGGAAAGCGCCAACGGCCTGTCACGCAGCCTGTTGGCTGACAAATACGGGCTTAGCCTGCGACAGATCGGCAATATTCGGCGCCAGGACTGCCAGGCTCGCTAAGCGTTGAATGGATGAATGAGACGATCAGAGGCGTCCGCGCCCGGCCACTGGTAGCCGGCGCGGACGAGCGCGAACAGTCAGAAGTCGCGCTTGTAGAAGATGTCCAGCGAGCTGGCCAGGCCGCTGGCGGCCTCCAGGTAGACTTTCTTGCTCAGCTTGTAGCGCAGGGCAATGGTATTGGCAGGCTCGAATACCCCCACACCGTAACGCAGGCTCAGCCGTTCGCTGAGGTTACCGCTGGCGACCACACTGGTGCTGGTGCCCGAGCCCTCGGTGTCGAGCTGGAAATCTTCGATCCCCAGGTTCGACGCCAGGCTGCCAGTGATCCCGGCACTGCCCGCCAAACCCAGGCCCAGCGCAGCCTCGGCCAACATGTTGCTGTCTTCACCTGAAGCGCCCAGTGGCCGCCCCAGCACCAGATAGGACAACGCCTGCTCCTGGCTCATCGCCGGCTCGGAAAACACCTTGGTCGTGGGTTGTTCGGCGCTGCCGCTCAGGCGAATACCGGCAATCACGTCATCCACCTGGCGAATCGCTTCGATATCCAGGTACGGCTGGTCGATGGGGCCCGCGAACAGCAGGCGCGCCCGGCGGATGGTGAGGCGCTGGCCATAGGCACGGTAGCGACCATCGGCCAGGCTCAGCTCCCCGCGGGTATCGAGGTTGTCACCGATGTGCACATGGCCAAGGAGGTTGGCGGTGAGGCCGAAACCACTGAACGACAGCTTGTCGCGGCCGACCTCGACGTCGATGTCCATCGCCACCGCCATGGGCGGCTTGCCCTCCTGCGTCTGGTGGCCAACGATCACCGTGTCGTCGGATACCTGCACCGTCGACGGCGGCAGTTCACGCACGGTGATCTCGCCCTTGGGCACCAGCACCTTGCCGGTTACCGCCAGCTTGTCGTCGACCAGGCGGATGACCAGGTCGGGCGCAACCTCGAGCACCGCGTAGGGCTCGACGGTGACCGGCAGCTGCTGGCCGCTCAGGCGCAGTTCCATGGCCAGCGCCTGCCCCCAGGTCATCTGCCCGGCCAGCTCGCCACGCCCGGCGTCGCCACTGCGCCAGTCGCCCTTGAGCTGCACCTGCTCGCCGGCGATCAGCGCCTGCAGTGAAAGTGCCTGCAGGCTTACCGGTAATTCTGCGCCGCTGACTTCACCACCGCTCAACGCCAGGTTGCCGTTGACCTGCGGTGCCAACAGGCTGCCCGACAGGCGCCCGCTGCCATTGAGCTGGCCGGCCAGGCGCTCGACCATCGGCAGGAACGGCCGGGCCACCGACAGCTCCAGCCCGGCCAGGCGGAACTCGCCGGTCAACGGCTTGTTGCGCCCAAGCGGATCAAGGCGGGTATCGAGGGTCAGCTCCCCCAGGCGCTCGCCACGAAAGGCCAGGCGGGTGTCCACCCGACGCGGTGCAAGGGTGCTGTCCAGGCGCAGCACCTGGTAGGGGAAATCAACCCAGCGCCCGTTGTCGCGCACGCGCAGGGTGCCGCCGCCGGCATCAACACGAATACTGCCCTTGGGGCCGCTGGCCGGGATATCGAGGTTGATGTCGGCATTGAGCAACCCCTGCCAGGCGAAGTCCTTGGGCAGCCATTGCGCCAGGCTGTCCAGCGGGAACTGCTTGAGGTGATAGCGCAGGCGCGGCTCTGGTGCCAGGCGCTGGTCCTCGCCACACAGGCTGGCCTGGCCTGCGCGCCAGCAATGGGCAGCGAAATCCAGCTGGCCGCTGGCCAGGCGCTGCAGGCGCGCCGGGGCTTGCAGTTGCCAGTCCTGGCCACCGGCCTGGATACGCCCGCTGGCCAGGCGACCGCGCCAGTCGCCCTTGCTGAGGGTGCCGTCGAGCGCCAGGTCGAGCTTGAGCTGCGGGCCATCGAGCGCCAGGGTGGCAGCCTGCTGGCGGATATCGCCCTTGCCCTGCACATCCAGGTTGCCCAACGGGGTATCGCCCAGGCGGATAGCGCCGGCCTTGAGCGTGAGCTGGCCACGCTGGGCATTGTCCAGGCGCGCGTCGAGGTCCAGCCGCTGTACCCGGTTGTCGGCCTGCGCCAGTTGCTGGCCGTGCAGCGTGAGGCTGCCCTGGGGCGCAGCGAGGGTGCCAGCCAGGTCCAGGCGGCCCTTGACCTGGCCCTGCAGCTGCGGCCAGAGCTGGCCAAGCCGCGGCAGGTCGAGGTCAACACGCCCGGCCAGGCGCTGCTGCAGGCTGCCACTGCCGTTGATGCGGTTGTCGCCCAACTGCACCGCCAGGCTGCCCAGGGTCCAATGCTCGCCCTTGCCGTCGGCATCCACCTTGAGCACGGCTGGCTGGCCACGCAGGCGACCCTTGAGGTCGAGCTGCGCCTTGAGCTGCAATTGCTGGTTCTTCAACTCGCCCTGACTGCGCAATGGCCCGGCCAGGGTACCGGGCAGCTCGGCCAGCCAGTAGGCCGGGTCGAGTGCTGCCAGCTGCAGGTCGACATCCCAGGCCAGGGTGTCGGCAAAGCGCAAGGCGACGCTGCCGGTTGCCTTGCCCTGCCCTGCACTCAGCGCCAGCTGCGGCAGCCGCACCTGGCCGAGGTCACCGTCGAATGGGCTGGCGACGGTGAAGGCGCCTGCCGGGCCATCCAGGTCACCGTTGAATACGCCCTTATAGTTGCCATCGCGGTACTGCACCTGCGCATTGAAGCGTTTGAGGGTCACCTGCGGTGGTTGTTCGAGGGGGTACAGGCGCAACCAGGGGAAATCGAGCCAGTCGATACTGGCGTCAGCGCTCAAGCCCTGCTGCCAGTCGGCACTGGCCTGCAGCTTGACCCGCTGGGTATCGCTGGCATTGAGGTCCAGGGCATCGAGCCGGGCGCCCTTGGCGTCCACCTTGCCGGCCAGCACCAGGCCCACCGGGCCCTGCTCGGCCGGCAGCGTGGCCGCACCGGACAGCTGGTAGCCCTTGCGCAGGTCGCCCTGGGCGTCGAGCCTGAGCTGGTTGAGTTGCAGGGTGTCGGGCAGGCTGGCGGCGGGCTTGAACGCCTCGGCGCGCAGGCTCAGTTTCGCCGGCAGGTGTTCGGCCAGGGCCTGCAGCTCGCCGTTCAAGCGGGCATCGAGGTAGCCACTGCTGGTGGCGTCCAGCGTCAGTGTCTGTTGCAGCTCGCCCTTGGCGCTCAACGCCAACTGCCAGGGTTGGCCGTCCACGGCCGGCAGTTGCAAGGTGCCTTGCAGTTGCAACGGCCAGTTGCCTTGCGGTTGCAACTCGCCCTGCAGTTCAAGGTGCAGGTCGTCGCGCTGCAGTTGCAGGCTGTCGACCCGCAGGCCGGCCGCGGTCCAGTGCGCAGCCAGTTGCAGATTGCCCAGCAGCTCACTGCCATCAAGCCGCAGCTGGCCGACCTTGACCTCGCCCAGTTCGATGGCCAGCGGCAGGTTCAGCGCCGGCAGTTGCAGTGGGCCGCTGTCGGGCTCGCTTTCGCCCGGGGCGAAGGCCATGTCGATACGCTCGGCCTGCAGACGCTCGATGCACAGGGTGGCGCGCAACAAGCAGGCAGGGGACCAGGCCAACTGCGGGGCTTGCAGCTCGATCCGGCTCTGGCCGTCAACCCAGCGCAGTTGGCTGGCTTGCCAACTGCCACCCACGCTCCCTTCGAAGTCGCTGACCTCAAGCCCCGGCACCAGCCCCAGCGCCCAGCGGCTGCCTGCCTGGGTACCCAGCACCAGGCCCAGCGCCAAGGCGATCAGCAGCAACAAGGCGCAGATAACGAGCAAGAGGGATTTGAACACACGCATCACAGCTCGGGCCCCATGGAAAAGTGCAAACGAAAACCACCGTCGTCATCCAGCGCATGGGCCAGGTCCAGGCGCAGCGGCCCTACCGGCGAGACCCAGCGCACGCCGATGCCGACACCGGTCTTGAGGCTGGGCAGTTCCAGGTTGTTGAACGAGTTGCCCTGGTCGATGAAGGTTGCCAGGCGCCATTTTTCGGCGATCGAGTACTGGTATTCGGCACTGCCGGCCACCAGGTAACGACCGCCGATACGGTCGCCTTTGTTGTTCTCTGGCGACAACGACTGGTAGTCGTAGCCACGCACGCTCTGGTCGCCACCGGCGAAGAAGCGCAGCGACGGCGGGATGTTCTGCTGGTAGCCGCTGGTGGCGCTGCCGCCGAACTGCACGCGGCCGAGGAAACGGTGGTTGTGACCGAGGGTGGTCAGGCCTTTGAGCAGCACGTTGCCGTGCACCAGGTTGGTATCCGAACCCAGCCCTTCCTTGGCCGCCTGCAGGTCGAACTGCAGCCGATAGCCCTGGTGCGGATCGATCCGGTTGTCGCTGCGCAGGTAGGCGTAACTGACGCCCGGCATCAGCAGGTTGCTCAGGCCCGAGTCGTCACCCAGGCGATACTCTTCGCGTTGGTACTTGAGCGAGATCACCCGCTGCCAGCCGCTGGGCAGCTTGCTGTGCCATTCCGGGCCGACGGTCAGCAGCTTGCTCAGCGTGTCGGTGCCGGCGATATCCTCGTACTGGTAGCCGCCGGCAAAGCGCAACTTGTCGGTGAGCGGCGGATCGAGCGGAATGTCGTACCACAGGCCGACGTTCTGCCGGGGTGCCGACAGTTCGGTCTCCCAACCGTAGCTATGGCCTTGCGGGTTGACCCAGTGGCGGGTCCAGTTGGCTTTGGCACGTGGACCGACGTCGGTCGAAAAGCCCAGGCCCAGGCCCATGGTGCGTGGTTTACGCGTGTCGAGGCGAACTTCGACGGGAATGTCTTCGCCCACGGCGGCAGTTGGCGCGGCATCCACCCGCACGCCTTCGAAATAGCCGCTCGATTGCAGATCATTGTTGAGTTCGGCGATCAATTCCGAGTCGTAAGGGGTGCCGGGCTGGAACTGCACCATGCGCTGCAGCAGGTCCTGGTCCAGGGGCGTGTCACCGCCGAAGTGCACCGCACCCAGGCGATAGCGTGGGCCGCTCTGGTAGACCAGTTCGATGTCGGCGACGCCGGCCTGGGGGTCGACTGCCAGGCGCTGGCGCGTGAAGCGGCCACTGAAAAAACCATAGCGCGACGCCTGGTTGAGGATCAGCCGTTTGGCATCTTCGTAATGCCCATGATTGAGTTGCTCGCCGGGGCGCAGCGCCTTGCTGTCGGGGATGCGAAATGCCTTCATTTCGCTGGCCGGCCCTTCGATGCGCACCGTCACGTTGCGCAGGCGCACCGGCTCACCCGGATCGACACGGATGATCAGTTGCGGGGGTTTGTCCTTGTCACTCGGCGCCTTCACTTCGCTGTCGATGCGCGCCTGGTAATAACCCAGCGCCTGCGCCGCCTTGCGTGTCTGCTCCTCGGCACCGCGACTGAAACGCAGCAGCGCTTCTTCATCGCGCTCGCCGAGGCTGCCGATATAACCTTCGATATTGGCCTTGAGCGGCTTGTTGGCGGGTTTCACCCGGACCAGCAACTCGCTCTGCGCCCATGTCATGGAGCTGGCGGCCAACAACAGCAGGCCCCAGCAAAATCTTCCTGAATACGTCATGCGGCGCATGCTACCAGAGCGAGCCGGTCAAGGGTGCCGCCTGTCAATACCGCTCACATAACTGTCGCATTGGACGACACCGGATTGGGATGAAAGAACACCCTTTCTCGGATTGGCCCTACAGCGACCTCGCCGATCTCCTCATAGCCCTGGCGCTCATAGAAGGCCAGGTAGTGTGCATTGCCGGTATCCAGCACCACGCCCTGGGTGGTCGGGTCATCAGCGCACCAGTCGTGTACCGCTTGCAGCAACTGTTCGCCGTAGTGCTGCCCCTGGAATTGCGGGTGCACACCCAGCAGCGGCAGTACATGCACCTGCCCGCTCGGCAGGCAACCCGCGAGCGCAGCCTGGTAGTCCAGGTAGCGGCGTGTGCAGCGCAGGCCGGTGCCGAGCATCATGCGCAGGCGCCATGCCCAGCTGTCAGCCACACCCAGTCGACGCTGTGGCGGCACGATCAGCGCGATCCCGACCAGGCGGTCATCCAGCAGCAGACCGATCGCCGGCAACTGCAGGTAGAAGTGCTGGCGCAGCCATTCGCGCACCAGCACCCGCAGACGCTGTTCATAGCCAGGGCGCTGGGCTTCGAACAGCCAGGCAAAGGTCGGTTCATGGCGGTAAGCGTGGTACAGCAGCGAGCGAGCCTCGCGGGCGTAGCCTTCGTCGAGCAGGCAGATCCGGGCTGGTGCGGCTGGGGCGTCGGACATCGCGGGCGGTCCTCCTGGAATGGGCGTGCAGTGCCTTGGAGTTACTGCACCGCGTATGGTTCACCTCCCACAGCACGTTAGCAGCGCCAACCCTGGGTCGCCACGCTGGCCGCCGCCTGCGATGTCGGCTAGCATTCGAGGCTTTTACCAGGATTGTCTTTCCATGAAAGTCGTCTCGTTCAACATCAATGGCCTGCGCGCCCGCCCGCATCAACTGGCGGCGCTGATCGACAAGCACCAGCCGGACGTGATCGGCCTGCAGGAAACCAAGGTCAGCGACGAACAGTTCCCGCTGGCTGACGTCGAGGCGCTCGGCTACCACGTGCATTACCACGGCCAGAAAGGCCACTACGGCGTGGCGCTGCTGTCTCGGGAAAAGCCGCTGTCGCTGTCCAAGGGTTTCGCCAGTGATGAAGAGGATGCCCAGCGCCGCTTCATCTGGGGCACTTTCGCCGACCGCAACGGCACGCCGATCACGGTGATGAACGGCTACTTCCCCCAGGGCGAGAGCCGCGACCACCCCACCAAATTCCCGGCCAAACAGCGTTTCTACAGTGACCTGCAAGTGTTGTTGGAGAGCCAGTTCAAGAATGACCAGCCGCTGTTGGTGATGGGTGATGTGAACATTTCGCCGCAGGATTGCGACATCGGCATCGGGGCGGACAACGCCAAGCGCTGGTTGAAGACCGGCAAGTGCAGTTTCCTGCCTGAAGAGCGCGAGTGGATGGAGCGGCTCAAGGGCTGGGGGCTGGTCGACACGTTCCGCCATCTGCACCCGGACGTGGCTGATCAGTTCAGCTGGTTCGACTATCGCAGCCGGGGGTTCGAGGATGAGCCCAAGCGTGGGCTGCGGATTGACTTGATCATGGCTTCGCAGGGGTTGCTGCCTCGGGTCAAGGCGGCGGGGATTGACTATGAGCTGCGGGGGATGGAGAAGCCTTCGGATCATGCGCCGATTTGGCTTGAGTTGGGGTGAGGGCTCGGGCTCGGGCTCGGGCTCGGGCTCGGGGCTTAGGGTGCTGGTTTTTGTAGATGTATGCGCATTCAGCGGCGATGTCGACTTTTAGTCACCTTTCCGCCCTTACGGCGGCCTACTTTGGTCTTGGCCAAAGTAGGCAAAGCCGCCTGCTCCCATCATACGGCCCCTGCGCTGCGCTCCGGGGTCCCCTCGCTCCGGTGCCTTCCGGGCCCGCGCGGCCTACGACTTGCTGCGCAAGTCTACATCTCGCGCCTTCGGCTTACGCCGAAGGGTGCTGCGCACCAGGGCCCTCCAGTCACCTCCACTCGGCCTCCTGAAGTCGCAATTTGTGTTGCCTGGACTATTGCGCGCTTAGAAGCAAAAGCAAAAACAGATCAAGAGCAGATCAAGAGCAGATCAAGAGCAGATCAAGAGCAGATCAAGAGCAG